>NZ_AEPN01000031.1:0-45000 GCF_000185925.1 Paracoccus sp. TRP
GGGGTTCGGGGGCGGGATTCCTTGGGAGGGGCCACAATCGCATCTGCGAGAGTGATTGTTTCTCTGGACCAACCCTGATCAGGCAGCGGAGGACAAGGCTCGCTCACGTTTACTCTCTCAAATTATAACACATCGATTCGTCGGTGAGAGACAGGTCTCCCCCGACTTTGCCCTTGTTTGGCAATATATACCTGGCTGTGCAACCCAAATTGGCGCATGGCGAAAGGCCGCGCGCCACAGGGTTTAATTGCAACGCAGCTTCAGGCCCATTCCCATGGCAGCGCCATCTGGCCAAGCAGCTTGGCCATAGCATCGCGGTCCACTTCGCCCGTCGTTTTGATCCGCGCGACGAGACCCCGTCTTTTGTCATCAATCACCTCGGCCACTTCGGCGGCAAGGCCCGCGCTTTGCAGCATCTCGTTGTAGACGCGCCCGATTGCGAGCTTGCGCAGGTCAGGCTTGAAAATCTTGCCGACCGCAGTCTTGGGCAGTTCGGGCAGGATCTCGATATGTTTGGGCACCGCAGCACGTTCGTGGATGTGGCTGCGCGCGTGCTGCATCAGCTCATCCTCTGCGACCTCGGCCCCGGCGACCAGCTCGACATAGGCGCAGGGCAGTTCGCCAGCAAAGCTGTCGGGCTGGCCGATGGCTGCGGCGGCAGCGACCTTGGGATGAGAGAGCAGCGCATCTTCGATCTCTGCCGGGTCGATATTGTGGCCGCCGCGAATGATCAGGTCCTTGGCCCGGCCAGTGATCCACAGATAGCCGTCGGCGTCCATCCGCCCCAGATCGCCCGTGCGCAGAAAGCGCCCTTCGGCAAACAGGTCGCGGTTCTTGTCGGCCTCGGTATAGGTCGAGCCCTCATAAACGCCCGGGTTGGCAATGCAGATTTCGCCGACCTCTTCGATGCCGCATTCCCGAAAGCCGCCATTCTGACGCTGCAGGATGCGGATGTGGGTATAGGGCAGGGGGATGCCGACCGAGCCGACCTTCTTGAGCCCGTCAATGGGGTTGCATGAGACAAGGCAGGTCGCCTCGGTCAGGCCGTAACCTTCGGCGATTTCGACGCCGGTGGCGGATTTGAAACGGTTGTACAGCTCGATCGGCAGGGGTGCCGAGCCCGAGATCGCGGTGCGAAGCGACGAAACATCCGCGTTTACCGGGCGCTGCATCAGTGCCGCGATGGCAGTCGGAACGGTGATCAGGAAGGTTGCCTGCCAGCGCTCGATCAGCTTCCAGAAATTGTCAAAGACACCTTCGCCGCGATAGCCAGCCGGTGTCGGCATCACAAGCTGAGCGCCTGACATCAGACAGGACATCAGCACCGGATAGGCCGCAAAGACGTGGAACATCGGCAGCGGGCACATCAGCACATCGGTTTCGGTGAACAGCAGCGTGCCGCCCAGCCAGCCGTTGTAGATCATCCCCGATTGCTTGTGCTGCGCGACCTTGGGCATACCGGTGGTCCCGCCGGTGTGGAAATAGGCGGCGACCCGGTCTCCGGCAGGTTCGTCAAAGGTCAGGCGGTTGTGTTTACGCGCGCTGGCGGCAGCCTCGAAATCCAGCACTTTGGCGTGGTGGCGCGTGGTGACCTTGGGACGCATCAAAGGCACCAGCAGGCGCTTTAACCCGGTCAGATAGCCGCGCAGATCGACCTCAAGCACCGTTTGCACATTGGGCGCTTGCGCAACGGCCGCGGCTGCTTTTTGCGCAATGTCGGATTTGGGAAAGCTTTTCAGCGTCACCAGGACCTTGGCGCCGGTTTCCCGCAGGATTGAGGCGATGTGGTCGGGCTCCAGCAGCGGGTTGATCGGGTTCACGATACCCGCAGTTGCACCGGCCAAAAGCACGATCGGCGCTTCAAGACAGTTTGGCAGCAGATATGCCACGACGTCCGTGGGCCCGACCCCTAGTTCGCGAAACAGGTTCGCGGTTTCGGTCACACGCTCGTGCAGTTCAGTCCAGCTCAGGGTGCGCGCCGGGGCTGTCGGGTCCGAAAAAAGCTGAAAGCTAAGCGCGGGGCGTTCAGGATGACGGTCCCGGGTTTCGGTCAGCGCCTGATACAGTGTGCCCGGCAGGATGCGTTGCGCATAGGGCATCTCCGTCTCGACCGCATCGCGGTCTGCGACGCCTGCAAACCTGACCACCATTTCTCAGACCTCCCAGTTTTCCCCCCGGGGCAGTGCCCCACTTACAGGCAGAATGGTCCAACTATCAGTATGCTGGCAAGCATTCCGCAGCGCTAATCCGGGGGGAAACGCAGCGTCGCAACCGCGCTGGCGGTGTCGGGACCCCTTAGTTCTGGGGGATACGCAGCGTCTGGCCGGGATAGATCTTGTCGGGATGGCTTAGCATGGGGCGGTTCGCCTCAAAGATCTCATTATAGCGGTTTGCCTTGCCCAGATATTTCTGTGCGATGGCTGACAGGGTTTCGCCTTTTTGTACGGTGTGGAACACGGGTTTGGCGGCCTGTGGTGCCGGGGTCTCGGTACCCGCGCCTTCGGCAAGCTCGACACGTGCGATGCCTTTGATGTTGCCGACCGCGAGAATCAGCTTTTCCAGCGTCTCTTGATCGCGCGCCTTGCCCGAGATCACAACCGTATCGCCCCGCAGCGTCAGGTGCACGTCCCTGGCCGTCAGCCCCAGTGAGGCAAGCTCAGCCTTGAGCGCCGCCACTTTGCGGTCGGTGTCGCTTTGCGCGGGCTGCGAGGGGGCCTCTTGTGCCTCTGCCTCTGACCCGAACAGCGACTTGCCGGCATCCTTCACGAAATCCCAGATCGCCATGAGATATTCCTTTCCAACTGCATTCTAGCGGCAACGTTTTGCCGAAGCCACGGTTCCAGAGAAATTTAGGCAACCTCAGGTTGAACGTCCCGGCTGCGTTTCGTAAATTGCAGCAGTTCAAAGGGTGCCAGATGTTGAAAATTTCACGTAAGATTATGTCTTTGCTTGTTTTTCTACCCGCCATGACGGCTCCTGCCGTTGCGGGGGAGGCTGGGCCCGTACCCGCCAAACCTGCAGAGGCCAGGGCCGGGCAGGTCACCTGCTATGAAACGTCGGTGCAGGAAAATCAGGCAGCTGCCAGTGCGACCAACGCATTGCGCAAAGCCCGCGGGTTGTCCTCGCTGCAGCCCAACCGCGATCTGGCCGTCGCTGCCGCCCGCCACGCCTGCGACATGGCCCGGCGCGGTCAGATGACGCATCGCGGCAGTGCGACCTCAGGGCCGATGCAGCGGTTGAAGAAAGAAGGGTACAGGCCCCGCATTGCCGCCGAAAACATCGCTGCCGGCCCCTGGGGGCAAGAGCAGGTTTTGGCAGCATGGTCACAATCGCCAGGGCACCTCGCCAATATCCTGCTGCCGCAGGTCAGGCATTACGGTATCGGCCGGGCGGTCGGGCCGGATGGCAAGACCGTGTATTGGGCGGCGGTTTTTAGCGCACCACGTTGAGCAGCGCGCTACGCTGGCCGGTCGCAATGATGGACGCCCGCATACCCTGAAGGCGTCGCGGGCGTCAGTTGCGATTTGCTTTGGGTGGCGGGTTTAACCAGCCCCTGTTTCGGCTTCTGCGGGTGTCTCTTCGTCCGCTGGACCTGCGGTGAACTGCAGCCGCGCCAGCCGGGCGTATAACCCTCCCTCGGCGACCAGTTCATCATGTCGGCCCTGTGCCACTACCCGGCCGCCGTCAAAGACAACGATACGGTCGGCCTTTTTCACTGTTGCCAGACGGTGGGCCACGATGATCGTGGTGCGCGAACGGGACAGTTCATCGACCGCATGTTGGACCAGCAGTTCTGATTCGGCGTCCAGGGCCGAGGTCGCCTCATCCAGCAGCAGGATCGGCGCATCGCGCAGGATGGCGCGGGCAATGGCAATGCGCTGCTTTTGCCCGCCTGAAAGCATCACGCCGCGTTCGCCGACATAGCTGTCATAGCCTTCGGGCAGCACGCGCAGAAAATCGTCGGCATGGGCTGCGCGGGCCGCAGCCTCGACCTCGGCATCCGAGGCATCGGGGCGGCCAAAACGAATGTTCTCGCGGGCGGTAGCGGCAAAGATCACCGGGTCTTGTGGCACCAGCGCGATGGACTGACGGAAATCGGCACGGGCCATATCGCGCAGATCAATGCCGTCGATCAGCACCCGTCCCGCATCAGGGTCCCAGAACCGTAAAAGCAGCTGGATCACGGTGGTCTTGCCCGCCCCAGAGGGGCCTACCAGCGCAACCGTCTCACCCGGGCGGATGTCCAGCGTCACGCCGTCCAAAGCCGAGCGGTCGGGGCGCGAGGGGTAATGGAAGGTGACGTCATCGAACCGGATCGCGCCCTTGACTGGCTGGGGCAGGGTGACCGGATCGGCAGGATCGCTCAGCGTGTCTTCGGCGGTCAGCAGTTCGCTCAGCCGCTCGGTCGCGCCGGCAGCACGTTGCAGCTCACCCCAGATCTCGGAAAGAGCGCCTACGGCCCCGGCGACCAGAACGGCGTAGATGACGAATTGCACCAGTTGGCCAACGGTCATCACCTCTAGCCGCACATCGCGGGCGCCGATCCACAGAACGCCAAGCACGCCCGAGAAGGCGAGGAAGATCACGATCATTGTCATCGCCGTGCGCGTCCGCACCCGGTTCATGGCCGAGTCATAGGCGCGCTCGGTCACCTCGTTGAAACGTGCGCGGGTCGGGCCTTCATGGGTAAAGGCCTGCACGGTCTGTGCCGAAAGCAGAACCTCGGAGGCCGCGCCTGATGATTGGGCGATCCAGTCCTGATTTTCGCGCGACAGTTTGCGCAGCCGCCGGCCCAGCACGACGATGGGCACGACCACCAGCGGCACCAACAGCAATACGAGACCCGACAGTTTGGCCGAGGTCCAGACCAGCATCGCCACGCCACCGATCAGCAGCAGGATGTTGCGCAGCGCGATTGGCACCGATGAGCCGATGACCGATTGAATCAGCGTCGTGTCGGTGGTGATGCGGCTGATAATCTCGCCGGTCAGGACCCGTTCGTAGAACGCGGGGCTCAGCCCGATGACGCGCTGAAAAACTGCCTTGCGGATATCGGCGACGACCCGTTCACCCAGCCGGGTGACAAGAAAGTAGCGCATCCCCGTCCCGATAGCGAGCAGCACGACGATGATCATCGCGGCGCCGAAATACTGGTCGAGCATGCCTGCGCCGCCGTCAAACCCATCGACCACCCGGCGCACGGCCAGCGGCAGGATCAGGCTGATCGTCGCCGTCAGCGTCAGCGCGCCAAGGGCGGCCGCGACCAGCCCGCGATAGGGGCACAGGAAAGGGCCAAGCGCCCTGAGTGCGCTGATGCGTTTCGTCGTCGGACGGTCCGCGATGGGTTTGGGTCCGCGTGCCATGTCTTCTCCCCTCGGGCGCCCCGATGGTGCCTTGCGTGATGTTCAGAGTGTCCGGGTGCCGCCCGCGAGTTCCAGAATGACCTGCCATTCCGCGTCCGAAACAGGCTGCACAGAGAGGCGCGAGTTGTTGACCAGCACCATATCCTTGAGCCTCGGCTCGGTCTTGGCCATGTCCAGCGAGATGGGCCGCTCAAGCCAGGCGACGGCGCGGACATCCACACATTCCCATTTCGGATCGTCTGCGGTCGAGTCGGGGTGGGCCTCGGTCACCACCTCGCAGATGCCGACGATTTCTTTGCCGACGTTCGAGTGATAGAAAAAGCCGCGTTCGCCCTTTTTCATGGTGCGCATGTTGTTGCGGGCCTGATAGTTGCGCACGCCGTCCCACTCTTCGCCCTTTTCGCCCCGGGCGATCAGGTCGTCAAAGCTGAACACGTCCGGCTCGGATTTGAACAGCCAGCATGCCATCAGCCGATCACCTTCTTCCACTCGATCACCTCGACCGAGGCAAACAGGTCTGCCGCTTTGTAGGGATCCCGGGCGGCCCATTCCTTGACCTGCGTCAACTCGTCAGCCTCAACCACCAGCAGCGAGCCGCGCATCTCACCATTTTCGATCAGCGGACCTGCCATTTGCAGGCCGGGCTGTTCCTTCAGGAATGCCAGATGATTTTCGCGGGTATCGAGACGGGTTTGCAGCTTGCCGGGATGGTCGCGGCAGATCACGGCGAAAAGGGGCATCATTCCTCCTTCAGGGGGCGTTTGAGCAGAAAATCCAGCGCATGTTCCATGACGATACTGCCCTGGGCAAGACCGGCGACCAGATTCGAGATCGGCATCTCGATCCCCAACCCCTCGGCCAGACGCGAAACGGCACGGGCGGTGGCAGCACCTTCGACAGTGGTGCCGGGCGCGAACTCGCTGCCCGCGCCAAGGGCCAACCCATAGCGAAAGTTGCGCGACTGCTCCGAGGTGCAGGTCAGCACCAGATCGCCAAGCCCTGAAAGCCCGCCCAGCGTTTCGGGCCTTGCGCCCAGCGTTACGGCCAGCCGCGTCATCTCGGCAAAGCCGCGCGTGACAATGCTTGCCCTTGCGCTGTCGCCGTAGCCGGCGCCGATCGCAGCCCCTGCGGCGATGGCGATGACGTTTTTCAGCGCCCCGCCCAGTTCGGCCCCGGTTACATCGGTCGTGCGGTAAAGCCGCAGCGAGGCGGTCGAAAGCTGGCGCTGTAAAATCTCGGCGGCGGCAGCATCGGCACAGGCGAGTGTCAGCGCGGTCGGTAAACCACGGGCGATATCGGCGGCAAAGCTTGGTCCGGTCAACACCGCTACGGTCGCATGCGGGCAGGCGGAAGCGATCAGTGCCGAAGGACCGGTCAGCGTAGTCAGGTCGATCCCCTTGGCGCAGCTGACCAGATTACGGCGATCAAGCCGCGCGCCATGGTCCGTCAGAAAACCACCCAGTGATTGCGCGGGCAGGGCAAGCAGGACGGTGGGGGCAGTGATATCCTTAAGCTCTTTTGTGACGATCAGGCTGGCGGGAAGGGGCACGCCCGGCAGGCGCGGGTTTTCACCAGCAGCGGCCCAGCCGGTTTCCCGCCCCCAAAGCGTAACGGGTCCTTTGGCCGCCAGGGATACTGCCAGCGCGGTGCCGAATGCGCCTGATCCGATGACTGCGACGCTCATGCCTTGGCTCCGCGCTTGCCAGCACCAAGCATCGGAGCGGCGCGCTGGTCCAGCGGCCATCGCGGGCGGGCGGCCAGATCCATGCCGTCACGCCGGCCAGCAAGGTAGCTCTCGATCCCGGCCCAGGCGATCATTGCGGCATTGTCTGTGCAAAGCTGCAAGGGCGGCGCAAGAAAGGTCGCGCCGGTTTCGGCCGCGACGGTTTGCAGCGCGGTGCGCAGGCTTTGGTTAGCCGCGACACCTCCGGCCACGGCCAGCGCAGGTGCTGGTGCCAGGGCCAGGGCGCGACGGGTCTTTTCGGCCAGCACATCGGCCACGGCCGCCTCAAAGCTGGCGCAAAGATCGGCGCGGTCCTGTTCGTGCAGCCCGCCTTGCGCCGCTGCCAGCGCGTCACGTTGGCGCAGCACCGCCGTCTTTAGCCCAGAAAAGCTAAGATCGCACCCCGGCCGGTCAAGCAGCGGTCGCGGCAGGGCAAAGCGGCGCGGATCACCCGCGCGCGCCGCTGCCTCGACTGCGGGGCCGCCCGGTTGGGGCAGGCCTAAAAGCTTGGCAACCTTGTCAAAGGCCTCGCCGGGGGCGTCGTCGATGGTTCCACCCAGCCGGGTAAACTGTTCTGGCCCCGCGACCGAGAGGAACTGGCAATGCCCGCCCGAAACCAGCAGCATCAGATAAGGATAACCGATGCCGTCGGTCAGGCGTGGGGTCAGCGCGTGGCCGGCCAGATGATTGACCCCGATCAGCGGCAGGCCACTCCCCGCCGCCAGCCCTTTGGCAAGCATGACGCCCGAAAGCACGCCGCCAATCAGCCCGGGCCCGGCGGTAACGGCGATCCCGTCCAGGTCGGACAGGCGCAGGCCCGCCTTGCGCAGGGCCTCTTCGACGCAGATATCCAGTTTCTCGGCATGGGCGCGGGCGGCGATTTCCGGCACCACGCCGCCGAAATCGGCATGCAGCGATGTCTGCCCGGCCACGACCGAGGCAAGGATCGTGCGATCCTCGCGCACCACCGCCGCCGCAGTGTCGTCGCAGCTGCTCTCGATGCCCAGAAAGGTCAGTCCCATGCTCATCCTTGTTTGCGCGCCGCCCAGGGCCTAGGCAGAGGGGAAGTAGCATCTTGCCCGAGCGATTGCCATGCCGTCCAACCCCCAGCCTATCCTGCTTTTGACCCGGCCCGAGCCTGCTTCGCGGCGATTTGCCGCAGAGTTTGATCTGCCGGGTGTCAGGTTGGTGATCTCACCCGTGCTGCGCATCATACCGGTCGCGCATGATGCGGTGCGGTTAAGTGCTGCGCGGGGACTGGTCTTTACCTCGGTCAACGCGGTCCCCGCGGCAGGGCCGGGACGCGGGCGGCCCGCGATCTGCGTCGGGCCTGCCACGGCCGAGGCCGCGCAGGCAGCGGGCTATGAAGTAACCGTCGGGCCCGGGGACGCCGAGCGGATGATGCCGCTGCTGAAAGGTCTGGATGACGGCTGGCTGCATCCCCACGGCACCCATGTCGCCCGCAGATTGCCGGTGCCGGGCATGGTCGTCTATGATCAGGCGCCCGAGCGGCTGAACGCCGAGGCAAAAGAGGTGCTTGCCGGGTCAGCGCCGGTGCTTTTGCCGCTATTTTCGCCACGTTCGGCGCGGCTTTTATCGCCGCAGGCTGAGGATGCGCAGGCCCCGTTGTGGCTGGCCCCGATCAGCGCGGCGGCGCGGGGTGCGTGGCTGGGGCCGGCGAGTCGCATCGAACTTGCCCCGACCCCCGATGCCGACGGGATCTGCTATGCCCTCTCGCGTCTGCTTGCGACGGAACAATCCGCGCGAGGGCGGGTTGAGGCCCCACGTCCCGGCGACTAGACTGCCTGCCGGAGCCAGGCATGATCGCAGGTGCAGGACGGCGGGACCATAGCCCCCCGCAGCGGGCCGCGATGTGAAAGGGAACGGGGAAGAGTTGTGAAAAAGCCAGAGATCAATTCCAGCGAAAACAAGGCAAGCCCCGGAAAAGACGGAAAGAAAAAGGCAGTTTCGGGCGCGGCTATCGACAGCCGCCCGGTCAGCTCGGGCGAGGGGGCCTCGGCAGCAGCGGTTGAATCCAAGCCGCCGGTCGAATCAGTGCTGGTTGGTAAAGGCGGTTCTTTGGCTGCTGCGGCGCTCAAACCCGATGCGGGAAAGACGGCAGCCGAATCGAAACCGGCCGCCCCCAAGCCTGCCGAAGCGCCTTCGCCCACCACCTTTGAGCCAGTTCCGGCAAAATCAACCGCCCCCTCTGGACCAGCAAAGGTCGAAACCCGCGTGGTTGAGGTGCGCAAGGGCGGTTTCGTGCCTACCTTTGTCGGCGGTGTCGTCGCTGCCGGTCTTGGCGCTGCGGCGGCATGGTGGGCGATCCCGCATCTGCCCCCGGCGTGGCAGCCCGGCGCAAGCGAATCCGCCCCGACCGAGGCACAGATTGCCGCCGCCCGCGAGGCTGGTATTGAGGCCGCCCGGGCAGAAATCCAAACTCAGGCCGAAGCTTTTGCCACCCGCGCTGCCGATGCGGGCGCGGATGCGGCACGGCAGGCTTTGGCCGACGCTCCGCAGCAGCAGGGTGGCGATGCCGAGGCCCTGTCGGCGCTGGAGCAAAAGCTGGCAGTGCTGGAAAAATCGCTGGCTGATCTGAATGCCCGACCTGTTGTCGCCCCGGTGGTGTCTGGCGAAAACAGTGACGAGTTGCAGCAGCTTCTGAATGAACTGACCGCTAAGCTGACGGCGCAGCAGCAACGCATTGATGAGCTTGCCTCACGCGGGGCTGGCGGCGGCGCGACCGCCGAGCAGATGCAGAGCTTTGCCGCGCAAGCCGAGGCGCTGCGCAACCAGATCGCTGCCACCGCCGAAGAGGCGGAGCGGCGCATCGCTGCGGCTGAGGCCCAGGCCGCCGATCTTCAAAGCAATGCCGAGGCCGCGAACCGTCGCGCTCAGGCCGCTACGGCTGCCGCTGCATTGCGCGTCGCGATCGAGACTGGTGGTCAACGCGATCAGGCGCTTGCCGGTCTGCGCGCGGCTGGGGTCGAGCCTCCGGCAGTGCTGACCGGGGATGTGCCGACTCTTGAGCAATTGCGCGCAAACTTTCCCGCCGCCGCGCGTGAGGGGCTGGCCGCTGCGCTGCAAGAGGTGCAAGGCAGCAATGGCGCGCTGGGGATGATCGGTGATTTCTTGCGGGTGCAGACTGGCGCGCGTTCGGTCGAGCCGCGCGAAGGCAACGATCCCGACGCCATCCTGTCACGTGCCGATGCTGCTGTGAAAGCCGGCGATATCAAGGGTGCGCTGGAAGAAATCGCCAGCCTGCCCCAATCGGGGCAGCAGGCGATGGCGGACTGGACCGCCTCGGCCGGGCTGTGGATCGAAGCTAATGCCGCGCTGGCCGCTTTGGCCGCGGGCAGCATGTAAGGGGCGCGCCATGCTGCTTTCGGCATTGAAAATACTGATCTTTTTTGCCATAGTTCTGGTCTTGGCGCTGGGGGCTATGCAGCTATCGGAAACCGGCGGCGGCCTTAGCATGGTCTATGGCGGCACCGAATACACCCTGGGTCCGGTACAGCTGATCATCGCGGCGCTGATCGTGGTGTTGCTGGGCTGGGCGCTGGTGCGCATCCTTGGCATACTGCTGGCATTCATGCGCTTTCTTTTGGGCGATGAGACCGCGATCAATCGCTATTTTGCCCGCTCGCGTGAGCGTAAGGGTTATGAGGCTCTGTCCGAAGGGATGCTTGCCGTCGCCTCGGGCGAGGGCAAGCTTGCGCAGGACAAGGCAGCCAAAGCGGCCAAGTTCCTTGACAAGCCCCATGTCACCGACCTGTTGGCCGCGCAGGCCGCTGAGGTTGCCGGCGATAGCCGCAAGGCGGGCGAGATCTACCGTCGTCTGCTGTCTGACCAGCGTACCCGCTTTGTCGGTATTCGTGGTCTGATGCGGCAGAAACTGGATGAAGGTGATACCACAACTGCCTTGAAATTGGCCGAAAAAGCCTACGCGCTGAGACCGAAGCATCCCGAGTTGCAGGATACGCTGTTGCAGCTGCAGACGCGTGAAGGCGACTGGAAAGGCGCGCGCGCGGTTCTGAAGGACAAGCGCCAGCAGGGCCTGTTGCCCAAGGATGTTCATATCCGCCGCGATGCGGTTCTGGCGCTGAAAGAGGCATCCGAGGTGCTGGCTCAGGGCAATTCGATCAGCGCCCGCGAGGCGGCGATTTCGGCTAACCGCGCCAGCCCGGACCTGATTCCGGCGGCGGTTCTGGCCGCGCGCAGCTATATCGCACAAAACGACGCGCGCAACGCCAGCCGGGTGCTGCAGAAAACCTGGAGCGTCCGGCCTCATCCCTCGGTTGCGGCGACCTATGCCGAGATCGCCCCCGACGAAAAGCCGGCCGCCCGGCTGCGCCGCTTCGAAGATCTTATGCGCCAGAACCCCGATCACGAGGAAACCAAACTTCTGCGGGCAGAGCTGCTGCTTGCTGTCGAGGACTTTCCCGGCGCACGGCGAGCCTTGGGCGATCTGGCCGAGAAGCATCCGACGGTGCGTTCGCTGTCGATCCTTGCCGCGGTCGAACGGGGCGAGGGTTCTGATGATGCGGTGGTGCGTGGCATTCTGGCCCGGGCGCTGGTTGCAAGCCGTGGGCCGCAATGGGTCTGCGACAAGTGCCACAACGTCATGGCCGACTGGTCTCCGACTTGCGACAGCTGTGGCGGGTTCGATACGCTGACCTGGCGCGAGCCCGAGACACCGGCCTGGAGCGCACCTGTCCCGAACGGGGTTGAGATGCTGCCGCTGCTGGTCGGAAGCAAGCCTGAAGGGGCTGGGGCGGCGCCTGTTTCTGTCGATGTTCCCTCCCTCGATCCTGCACCGCACCCGGCAGAGCCGGGGCTGATCGGCTCTGACCCGGCCGTGGCCAAGGTGGCTGCCGCGCCAGTCGAGATACCGGATGTTTCGCCGGGGATGGTGCCGCGCGAATCGGATTATCGCCGCGTTTCCCCCGGTGTTGGCGGGGCTGAGCCCGCGATGACCGTTACCGATCCGGACCCGGAGCCCGAGCCAGCCCCCGCCGCCCCCGAAGTTGCACGCAAGCCTGTACCTGCGGTCGGGGGTGACGTTCTGCCGGTGCGTCCTGATGTCGAGCCGCCAGAAGAGGATGACTTGACGAATACGGGGAAAAAACTCTGATCCCCCCTTTTCGTCCGCGCGGGAACCTGCTATCTGGCGCGGCGTACAAGATGCCGCTGTAGCTCAGCTGGTAGAGCACGTCATTCGTAATGATGGGGTCGGGGGTTCGAGTCCCTTCAGCGGCACCATGAACCAGAGAAAACCCACGCGCCGTCAATCGGCTGCGTGGGTTTTCTCTTTTTAATCGCCCGGCTTGCTTGCGTGTCGCTGAATGCACCTCCTGCGTTTCCATACCGGTGGGCGTAATCGTATTGCGGTCCCTTGCCGGGGTGATTACGCAGCACCTCGTAAGACTGCCGCCTGCTGCGCTGATTTGTGGATCGCAGGCGAAACGCAATAATTCAAAGGATTACGGGATGACCCTTACGAAACGCCTGATCATCGCCCTGATTGTCGGCATCGTCATCAGCGCGGGCGCGATGATCAGGGACAAGAAAAGAAATGCGGAATGGGTCGTCTCTCCCCAGCAGATCGCCGAGGCTCAGGCGCAGGGAAAACCCGGTTACGAAACCCGGCCAGGAACGGTGGCTGTGCTGCCGATCCGCAGTGAAACGGCCGACATTCTGCCCTATACGTGGGTGTTCTTTGGCCTGATCGGCGCAGCTGCGACCTTTGTCGTTACGCGGCGCCGTAAAGCCTGAAAGAAGGGCAGGGCATGTGACCTTCGCCTCGGGGCTTTCTCTGAGGCAGGGTCTCGTCCGGCCGTTTGGTCAAAGAATAGAGGGCGTCGCGGGTTCCACGGCGCCGCTTATCCTAAAGGGGCCAAAGCTAGGCCTCCGTGCATCATCGCTAGGCCAGCTCATGCTCTGATCAGGAGGATGGTGACCCCGACAGGACTTGAACCTGTAACCTGCCCCTTAGGAGGGGGCTGCTCTATCCAGTTGAGCCACGGGGCCGCTTAAGCGCCCTTTTGCCTTGCAAGGGGCGAAATGGCAAGCTTGCCGCGACCGGATGGAGAAGATAACGGTAACATGATTGCGTCCTGGTAGTTGCGATGAACACGAAAAGACCCCGCCGTCCCCTGACATTGCGTGATGTGTCCGAAGCCTCGGGCGTGTCGGAAATGACCGTCAGCCGCGTGCTGCGCAACCGTGGCGATGTCTCGGCTGCCACGCGTGAAAAGGTGCTGACCGCTGCCCGCACACTGGGCTATGTCCCCAACAAGATTGCCGGGGGGTTGGCCAGCCAGCGTGTCAACCTGGTTGCCGTGGTCATCCCCTCACTTTCCAATATGGTGTTTCCCGACGTGCTTGGCGGGATCTCGGCCGAGCTTGACGATACCGGGTTGCAGCCGGTGGTCGGGGTGACGAATTACAGCCCCTCGCGTGAGGATGCAGTGCTGTACGACATGCTGAGCTGGCGCCCTTCGGGGGTGATCCTTGCAGGGCTTGAGCATAGCAAGGCGGCGCGGGCAATGCTCGATAACGCCGGCCTGCCGGTGGTTGAGATCATGGATGTCGACGGAGATCCGATCGACACCGCCGTCGGCATCTCGCACCGCCGCGCCGGGGCCGAGATGGCGGATGAGATCCTTGCTGCCGGTTATCGTCGCATCGGCTTTATCGGGACCCATATGCCCGAAGATCACCGCGCCCGCAAAAGGCTGGCCGGATTTGAAGAGCGGCTGGGCGAGCATGGCGTGCAGCTTGCCGCGCGCGAATACTATCAGGGTGGTTCGTCGCTATTGAAGGGGCGCGAACTGACCGAGCGGATCCTGACCCGCGAGCCGGATCTGGATTTCCTCTATTTCTCGAACGACATGATCGGGGCCGGGGGGCTGCTTTGGTGCATGGAGCGCGGCTATGACATTCCCGGCAAGCTGGGGCTCGCCGGGTTCAATGGTGTCGAGCTGTTGGACGGGCTGCCGATACGGCTGACCACCACCGATGCACGGCGTATTGATGTCGGCCGACGCGCGGCGCGGATCGTTGCAGGCAAAGAGCCGCGCCCTGAAAATGGCCAGATCGTGCTGGCTCCGACCATTCTGCACGGCGATACGATCCGGGAAAATCCGTAGGGCCGGTGGGGAACGGCAGCCTCGTTTCCGGGGCTACCCTGAAAACTTAACCAAGTTCGGGGAAAAACAGCCCGCCGGGCGAGAGGGTAAATATCTCGCAGCCCGTCGCGGTGACACCGATCGAATGTTCGAACTGGGCGGAAAGCGATTTGTCGCGGGTGACGGCAGTCCAGTCATCGGCAAGGATCTTGGTCTCGGGGCGGCCAAGGTTCACCATCGGCTCGATGGTGAAGAACATGCCTTCCTCAAGCACCGGACCTTTGCCGGGACGGCCGAAATGCAGCACATTAGGCGGGGCGTGGAAGGTACGGCCAAGGCCGTGGCCACAGAAATCGCGCACCACCGACATGCGGTTCGATTCCACATAGGACTGGATCGCCCAGCCGATATCGCCAAAGGTTGCGCCGGGCCGGACGGCCTCGATCCCCTTCATCAGCGCATCATGGGTGACCTGGATCAGCCGGCGCGCTTTGACGCTGGGCCTGCCGGCGACATACATCCGCGAACTGTCGCCATACCAGCCGTCCACGATCACAGTGACGTCGATGTTCAGAATATCACCGTCGGCAAGAACCTTGTCGCCAGGAATGCCGTGGCAGACGACATGGTTCACGCTGATGCAGCTGGCATGCTGATAGCCACGATAGCCGATGGTGGCGCTGGTCGCGCCCAGTTCCTCGACCCGGTTGCGAATGAAATCATCAAGCCCGCCGGTGGTGGCGCCGGGCTGGACCAGCGGGCCGGCCTCATCAAGGATCTGGGCCGCGATCCGGCCGGCTGCATGCATGCCAGCAAAATCCTGCGGGTCGTGGATACGGATTCCCTCGCGGGTCTGGCGTGCGTCGTTCATGGCGTCCTCATATTCGTCTGCCCCCACAGATAGTCCCATGGCGGCACTTGTTCCAGCCCCGCGCGCGGACCTATACATTTGCGAAAGGACCCGTTCGCGAGGAGAAGCGCAGCGATGCAATCCGACAACCCAACTGCCGCAATCCTCGTCATCGGGGATGAAATCCTGTCCGGCCGCACGCGTGAGGGCAATGCCCATTACCTGTCGCAGGTTCTTAACAGCATCGGAATCGACCTGCGCGAAGTCCGTATCGTCGGCGATGACCACGATCATATCGTCGCGGCGATCAGGTCCCTGGACAAGTCGCTGGGCGGTGCCTGGGACATGCTGTTCACCAGCGGCGGTATTGGCCCGACCCATGACGACATCACCGCCGATGCCGTGGCTGCGGCCTTTGGCGTCGGGATCGAAATCAACGAAGAAGCGCGCCGCGTCATGGTCGAGCGCTGGGAAGCGCGCGGCGTCGAGGTCACCGGCAACCGGCTGCGCATGGCGCGCATTCCGCTGGGGGCCGAGCTGATCCCGAACTCGTGGTCAGCAGCACCGGGTTTCCATATCGGCAACACCTATGTCATGGCCGGTGTACCCGAGGTCTTTCGCGCCATGGTCGAGGCGATCGTGCCCGGATTGCCGACCGGGCGCCCTTCGGTCAGTGAGGCGCTGGAGGTTCTGCGTCCCGAATCCGATGTCGCCGACGATCTGCGCGAAGTGGCCGAAGCATTCCCGGATCTGTCCCTTGGCTCTTATCCTTTCCAGAGGGGGCAACGTTATGGAACCAATCTTGTCATTCGTGGAATAGATGAACGGCGCGTGACCGATGCCATGACGGCGCTGCGCGAAAGGCTGGCTCTGTGATCGCTGACCCCGATATCGCCCGCGCCTTTGAGACGACATGGCCCGCCGCCGAGTATATGCGTGTTGGCGGTTTTGAGGTCGGACGCGGCAAGGGCGGCGGCGGACGGGTCAGCTCTGTCCGTGCGGTCGAACATGACTGGGACGCGGGCGACATTGCCCGCACCGAGGCTGTGCAGCGTGGTTGGGGCGAACGACCGATGTTTCGCGTTGCCGATGACGATACCGCTTTGGCCGAGGTTTTGGCAGGGCAGGGGTATCGACACGGTACACCTACCGCGATCCTTGCCGCCGATTGTGCAACGCTGCTTGCCGAGCCGATTCCGCCGATGCTGGCCTTTCCGCTATGGCCGCCGCTTGCCATGCAACGCGATATCTGGAGTGCGGGCAATATCTCCGCGGCGCGGCAGGAGGTGATGCAGCGCGTTGACCTGCCCAAGACCGCGCTTTTGGGCCGGATGCAGGACCGTGCGGCGGGCGCGGCTTTTGTGGCGCTGGACGGGCCGGTTGCGATGATACACGCAATCGAGGTGGTCCCTGCACTGCGCCGGCAGGGCATGGCAGGCTGGTTGATCCGTGCTGCGGCGGAATGGGCGCAGGAAGGCGGCGCCCACCGGCTGGCGCTGGCAGTCAGCCGCGCCAATACGGCCGCGAGGGCGGCCTATGATCGGCTTGGCTTTGCTGAACTGGGTGGCTACGGTTATTGGAGCAAAGACTGAAGGGCCTGGGCCCACCCCGTCAGCCGTCGGCTGCAAGGCGGCGCAGCTCTTTCTTGACAAGCTCCAGCTCGCTGCGCAGCAGGCTCAGTTCGGCGCGCAGGTCGTTTTGCAGCAGCTCGCCTGCAACCAGCGTCAGGCTGCCAAGCTGCCGGGCGTCGGGCCGGGGCGGTTCGCCCTCGGCACCCTGATCCTCGACCAGCAGAAAACTTTGCACCCCGTCCGACAGCCGGCCGGTCGGGATGCCGACCGCGACATGCCAGTGCCCCTTGGCCTCGGGCTTGATCTGCGCCTCTGCCACCCGGCAGCCCATATGGACAAGCACCAGCCGTCCCGGCCGTTCGTCACGGCGGATCACGCCTTGCCAGATGCCGCCCTTCAACTCATGGGATTCAAAGTCGCTCATAGAGATGCCTTTACTCAGAACTCGGCCCGCAGGTGGCGGGAAAGGAACAATTCACGGATATCTACTGCATTCATACGGGGGGATTCAAAGATCAGATCCAGCCAGATCTTTTCCAGCCGCTTTTCGTTCATGGGCGTGTAGGCAAGGTCGAACTCGATTACCTGCTGACCGAACTGACCGGGCTGCAAACCGCCAACATGCAGCGTCATGTCATCGGTGTTCGGCCCATGGCCGATGTTTAGGCGGGCATAGATGTTCAGCGGACGCTCGACCCGGATGCTGGTTTCAAGCCGCACGACATGGCCGCGGGTCAGGCCCAGCAAGGCCGCGGTCGGCAGGTCGACAGACATCGACAGGAAACTGCCCGCGAAGCCAAACACCTCCAGCCGGACGCCAAAGGGCGACAGGTCGCTGGCGCCGGTGTTGGCTATCTGTTCAATGATCAGTGCTTTTTCCGGGCAATCGTGCCATACCGCCACGCCTTCGCCCAGCTGGGCGCCGTTTTCGGGCTCGGCCACACCATGGGGCGAAACCGGGGCAGCCATGAATTCAGGCCGCCAGCGCCAGTCGGTGCCGCCGGGCAGGTGCAGCGCGTCAAGTGCCGCGCGCGACCTTGCCGCGCGTTCATCAGCCCGGATCAGAAAACGGTCGAGGCGGCTTCGCAAGGCTATCGCATCGTCGCGCAGATGCCGCAAACTGGCTGAGCTGAGCGTGCCTACCCCGTTACCCAGACGGGTCCATTGTTGAAGTGCCCGCTCGCGGACCCTGCGTTCCAACCATTTGTCTGGACGTATTGCCATACTGGTTCCTGTCACTGATCCATTTTTACATGGGCTTCAGCCGCCATGCCCTTAGGGGCGGTGACTGCGCAATCACGTCGTGCTCTGCCATCCTTCCATCGCGCAGTACCTGCACATGCGGCATTGCCCAGGGTAAGACAGCTCGACGTGAACGGCTTGTTGATGCGGAGGATTTTCAATGGCGTTGTCCCTAGGCTTGGCTCTGGATAGGGCCGGTGAGCCGCTGCGGCAAGGGGCCTTTCAGGGTTTAGCGCGTCGCAGCGTCCAGTCGGGCGGCCATGATCAGGTCATTCCGGGTCACGCCCCCTGCTGAATGGGTCGAATAGGTGATCCGGGCAAAGCCCCAGCCAAAGGCGATATCGGGATGGTGCCCGGCCGCCTCGGCCTGCCATGCGGCCAGATTGGCGAGCTGTGCGGCTTGTTTGAAGTTCCTGAAGCGCCATTCCCGGTGGATGGCCTTGCCGTCTTGGGCCAGTTGCCAATCGGGCAGGGCGGCTATCGCCTTGTCCAGCTCATCGGGGGTTAGCGCCGGGGCGCCATCTACGATCCTGCCCTTGTCCAGTCCGGTCATCAAAGCCTCCGTCACAGGATCGGCGCGGCCAGCGCGAGAAGGTTGTTGCGCAGTCGTCTCCAGACCGACCAGCTGCGAATCTCGTCAAGTTCCAGCGGACGCGAACGGTCAATATAGCCGTCCTGACGCTCGTCCAGTCGTTCGGTGATGTCGCCGCCCAGAAACAGCATGTTCATCTCGTAATTCAGCTCAAAGCTGCGGCGGTCCATATTGGCACTGCCAAGCATCACCATGCGACCATCGGCGGTGATGATCTTGGAATGCAAAAGACCGCCCTGAAACAACCGCAGCTTTACCCCGGCTGAGACGAGCCCATAGTAAAAGCCCTCGGAAGTTGCCTGCACGACCAGCGAATCATTACGCTCGGGCAGGATCACCGTCACGTCGACGCCCCGCCGTGCCGCCATGCGGATCGCCGAATCAAGCGAGCTGTCGGGCACATAATAGGGGGTGGTGATGACCAGCCGTTCACGCGCGGCATGGATCATCGTCACCATGCAATCCGATAGCGAACCGCGCCGCTCATCAGGACCGGTGGCGACGACCTGCGCCACCTCGCCCGGGGCGGTGACCGGACGGGTCATGCGTAACATCTCGCCCAGATCCTCGCCCGTATAGCTCATCCAGTCCTGTAAGAAGACCGCCTGCATCTGGCGCACCACTGGACCTTCGATGGCCAGAAAGACGTCGATCCAGGGTGCGTAACGCGGCTTGATGGCAAAGGCGCGGTCGGCGCAGTTCCGGCTGCCGGTAAAGCCAAGGATGTGGTCGATCACCACGATCTTGCGGTGATTGCGCAGGTCCATGCGCTGAAACAGCATCCCGATTACCGGGATCCTCAGCGGCAGGGCGATAACGCATTCAACACCCGCCTCTTTCATTCGTGCCCATGCCTCTGAGCGGCTGAAGGCGCGCGAGCCGAAAGCGTCGATGATCGCGCGTACCTTGACGCCACGCTGGGCGGCACGGATCGCGGCCTCGGCCACCTGACGGCCCGAAGGATCGTCAAGCCAGATATAGAACAGCATGTGGACGTGATCGTTTGCCCCGTCGATCGCCTCGACAAGGGCCGAGATGGCGCTGTCATCCTCGGGCAAAAGGGCGGCGCGGTTGCCGGCGACGGCGGCAAAACCGGTCGTGGCCCGATTCGCCTTGATGACCGGCGCGGCAAAATCGGGCAGGGTTTTCAGCTCTTCGGGGCTTGGCTGCCACAGGCCGGAAAGATGCGAGCGGACGTTCGCCATCGTCTCGGCCTCGGCGCCGCGAATGCGAATCTCGCCAAAAAGCAGATAGGCCAGAATGCCGATCAGGGGCACCAGTTCGATCACCAAAAGCCATGACAGACGGACTGTCGGCTCAAGCTGGGGTCGCAGCAGCACGCGGACCGAGACGGTCAGCGCAGCTACGTAATGCATGAACACAAGGGCTTCAGTCCACATGATTGCATCAAAGCCCGGACAGGCCGGAATTGCAATTCGGCACCGCTTTGCCTATCTGACGGCCTTGAACGCAGCGCAGGGGGCCCGCCGATGAACTGGATTACCAATTATGTCCGTCCGCGCATCAATTCGCTGTTCTCGCGGCGCGAGGTGCCCGAGAATTTGTGGACGAAATGCCCGGAATGCGGAACCATGCTGTTCCACCGTGAATTGGCGGACAACCTGAATGTCTGCACCAATTGCGATCACCACCTGGCGATCAGCCCGCGCCGGCGCTTTGCCGCGCTGTTTGACGGCGGTGTCTTTAATGAGGTCAAGGTGCCCGAGCCGATCACCGATCCGCTGGGTTTTCGCGACCAGAAGAAATATCCCGACCGCATGAAGGCTGCCCAGAAAAGCACGGGCGAGAAAGAGGCGATGCTGGTCGCCGAGGGCGAGATGGGCCGCACCCCCATTGTCGCCGCCGCACAGGACTTTTCCTTTATGGGCGGCTCAATGGGCATGTATGTCGGCAACGCGATCATCGCGGCGGCCGAGCGGGCAGTAAAGCTCAAGCGTCCCCTGGTTCTTTTCTCGGCCGCTGGTGGCGCGCGGATGCAAGAGGGAATTCTTAGCCTGATGCAGATGCCGCGCACCACGGTTGCAGTGCAGATGCTGAAAGAGGCGGGGTTGCCCTATATCGTCGTCCTGACCCATCCGACGACCGGCGGCGTCACTGCATCTTATGCGATGCTGGGTGATATCCAGATTGCCGAGCCGAACGCCCTGATCTGTTTTGCCGGCCCGCGCGTGATCGAGCAGACCATCCGCGAAAAGTTGCCCGAAGGCTTTCAGCGCGCCGAATATCTGCTTGAGCACGGGATGCTGGACCGCGTCACCCACCGCAAGAAGCTGCGCGAAGAGCTGATCTCGATCCTGCGCATGCTGGGCGGGTTGCCCGCTCCGGTCGCGGCGGATCTGCCTGCGCCGGGCAATCTTTCGGCTGATCAGGACCAGCCCGCCGGGGCTGACGAGCAGTCCGCTTAAGCGATGGCCAGATCGCGATGATCTCGTCCGACGCTATCCTCGCGCGGCTTATGCAGCTGCATCCCAAGGTCATCGACCTGTCGCTGGACCGGATGCACCGCATCCTTGGCGCTTTGGGCAACCCCGAGCGCCGCATCCCGCCCGCGATCCATATTGCCGGGACCAATGGTAAAGGCTCGACTCAGGCAATGATCCGCGCCGGGCTGGAGTCCGCTGGCAAGCGTGTGCATGCCTATACCTCGCCGCATCTGGCGCAGTTTCATGAGCGCATCCGCCTTGCCGGTTCGCTGATCTCTGAGGCGGATCTGGCCGCGACGCTTGAGGAGTGCGAGGCCGCGAACGGCGGTGAGCCGATCACCTTTTTCGAAATCACCACAGCGGCTGCCTTTCTTGCCTTTTCGCGCGTGCCTGCTGATTATACGCTGCTGGAGGTCGGGCTTGGCGGTCGGCTGGATGCAACCAATGTGATCGAGAACCCGGCGCTGACGGTGATTACTCCGGTCAGTATCGACCACACCCAGTATCTGGGCGAGACGCTGGCCGATATCACCGGCGAAAAGGCTGGTATTCTCAAGCGCCGCGTGCCTTGCATCGTTGCGCCGCAGGACCCGGCTGCCCGCGAGGTGATCGAGCAAAAAGCCGAGCGCCTGTCCGCCCCCCTGCGCATCGGCCGTCAGGACTGGGAAAGCCGGCGCGAGGGGACGAGCCTGATCTATCAGGACGATCATGGGCTGATGGATCTGCCCTTGCCGAACCTGCCCGGGCCGCATCAGATCGTGAACGCTGGCACGGCGATTGCTGCGCTGCGCGAGCTTGGTTTTGGCCGTATCGAAGCCCGCGCCGCCGTGACCGAGGCCGAATGGCCGGCCCGCATGCAGCGCCTGCAGTACGGCCCGTTGATCGAGGCGGCGGGCTCGTGCGAGCTTTGGCTTGACGGTGGCCATAACCCGGCGGGCGGAGAGGCCGTGGCCGCGACCCTTGCCGCAATGTCGCGCAAGCCGACGCATCTGATCTGCGGGATGCTGAACACCAAGGATGTCACAGGCTATATGCGCCCGCTTGCTGGTGTGGCGCAAAGCCTGACCGCCGTGACTATCCCGGGTGAGCCGAACACGCTGTCCGCAGAAGAAACCGCCGTGGCCGCTGCCTCGGTCGGTCTTTCGGCCGCGACCGCAGCGGATACGCTGACGGCGGTACAGCGGCTGGCGGTGGACCAGCCGGGTGCGCGTATCCTGATCTGCGGCTCGCTTTACCTTGCGGGGCAGGTGCTGCGCGAGAACGGCTAGGCGCGCCGCCCCCAATCGGCGTCGCGCATCTCGCGCAGGCGGCTTGCAGTACGCTCGAACTCAAAGGCACCTTCTCCCTCGGCGTAAAGCCGTTCGGGTTCGTCGGCTGCGCTGGCAATCAGCCGCACCCGGGCTTCGTACAGCGCGTCGATCAATGTGACAAAGCGCTTGGCCTCGTTATAGTTCGACTGCGACAGGCGCGGGATCGCGTCGATGAAAAGCAGATCCAGCGCCTCGGCGATGGCAAGGTAATCGCCCGGACCCAGCGGCTTGCCGCAAAGATCCCAGAAACTTGCGCGCGCCATGCGGCCGGTATGCTCGGGCAGTTCGACTTTGCGTCCCTTGACTTCAAGGATCAGCGGAGAGCTTGCCGCGCCACCGATCTCGGCCTGCCACAGCGCGTCCATCTGTTCGTGGGCTTCGGCATCGGCGGGGATGAACCAGACCTGCCCGCCCTCATCACGGTTCTGGCGGTGATCGGTGGCGCTGGCCAGCTCGACTACGTCAAGCCGATCGCGGATCAGCCCGATGAAGGGCAGGAAAAGCTGACGGTTCAGCCCGTTCTTGTACAGATCCTCGGGCACCCGGTTCGATGTTGTGACGACCGTGACCCCTTTGTCAAAAAGCACCTGAAACAGCCGCCCGACGATCATCGCATCCGCGATATCGGTGATCTGCATCTCATCAAAGCAAAGCAGCTGCGCGCTTTTCGCGACTTTCTCGGCTACCGGGCGAACGGTGTCCTGCTGTCCGGTCTTGCGCACCTCTTCCAGTGCTGCCTGGATCTCTTGCATGAATTCGTGAAAGTGCACCCGGCGTTTGGCCGTCAGGGGCGCGGCTTCCATAACCAGATCCATCAGCATGGACTTGCCGCGCCCAACCCCACCCCAAAGGTAAACCCCTTTGACCTGGCGGGCAGGCGCGGGGGGCGCGCTGCGCACCCGGGCAACCCAGCCGGTCTTGTGGGTGATGGGTTGTGGCGACTGGCCCAGTTCACGCACGACGCGGTCCAGCATCGGCAGAACGCCACGCTGGGCAGAGTCCGGTTCCAGTTGCCCCGCTGTAACGCGGGCCTCGTAAAGTTCGGATACGCTTACCATATCCGCCCCCTGCCAAAGAAAGGACCGGCCCGCAAGGGCCGGTTCCGGATTTCCTGTGAATTTTTCTAAGGTTCAGCGACCGCGGCGCTGGAAGGCGCCGCGCGGATCGGGTCCACCGCGGCCCAGCCAGTTCTGCGTGACCAATGCGATGTGGTTCACGATCTGCACGCGCTGTGTCTGGCCCCTGGCGTCTGCTGCATCGCCTGCCTGTCCGACAAGCGCGGGCAGTTCGGCCTTGATCGGCTGAGGCTCGGTCAAAGCGGCCCCGGTGCGGGCGTCAAAGACCTGAACGGTGTAGTGGATGTTATGCACGCCCGAGCTTTGCAGGTTCTCGCGCACCACCGGAGTGATGGCGTGGAACTGGCTTAGCGTTGCGACGATGCGGACCCGGTTCTTGCCGCGCAGGCCTGACGCACCCTTTTCGATACCTTCCTTGACGATGGCCGCGACCTGCGCGCGACGGTCTCCGGCCGGTTCCCCATGCCAGACGATATCGAAATCGGGGACATAGGTGTTCTGCTCGCTGGTGGTCAGGGTCTCGGGCACGGCGACCTCGACCGAGGCCACACGCCAGTTCGCGGTCTGAGCCGGATCTAGCTGTTCATAGGCGGTTTCCCAGGTGGTGGCGCAACCGGCAAGGCCGAACGCCAGACCCAGCGCCAGAATGGCGGGTTTCAACATGGGTGATCCTCATTGAGACGTGATTGATGAATCGCGGGTCGCATGCGCCAGCCTCCAGACATTGCGTCAAGGCCCTTTGGCATGACCCTGATCATACAATCAGTACGGATCAGAAAAGCGCCTCCCACAAAGGGCACCGCTTGCGCCGCCCTTTGGCCGGGGAAATTATTCCACGGCCTTCGTCAAGGATAATCCTGTATTTCCAGTACGCAAGCGATTCCTGCATGACTCGGAAAGGGGTTCAGCGCACCCTGCCTGGCAGTCAGTGTAGTCTTTCTTAGACGATGGACTGGTTGCGTGTCTCGGCCCGGATAAAAAGCGTGCCGATGGCCGCAAGCAGCAGCAGCGCAGCAAAGATGCCGATGGCGGTGCCAAAGTCGCGCACTGCAACATAACTCATGAGCGACGGCGCCAGGAGCCCGCCCACCCGGGCCACCGCGCTGGCAGTGCCCATGCCGGTGCCGCGCAGGCCGGTCGGATAAAGCTCGGGGGTATAGGCGTAAAGCGCACCCCATGTGCCAAGCAGCGCAAAGCTCATCAGCAGCAGCGACACCGCGACCAGCCACGGGTTCCCCGCAACGGTGAACAGCAGGCAGCCCGCCGCGCTGAGCAGCAGGAATATCTGCAAGGTCGGCTTTCTGCCCCAGCTTTCGACGCCGTGCGCCGCCAGCGCGTAACCCGGCAGCTGCGCCAGCGCCATCAGCACCAGAAAGCCGTAGCCACGCACAAAGCCAAAGCCGCCCTTGGCAAGCTCTGCCGGCAGCCAGACAAACACCCCGTAATAGGAGAGCGACACCAGAAACCACGCCGCAAAGATCCCAAGGCTGCGGTTGCGCAATTCGGGCCCAAAGAGCCGGGCCTCGACAGGGGCGGCGGCTGGTACGACAAGGCGGGTGTCAGAGGGCAGGGCGCGCGCGCCATTCGCGGTCAGGACACGGTTTACGACATCACGCGCCGCGATTTCGTCACCTTTGCGCAGCAGATACATAGGTGATTCCGGCACCCAGAGACGCAGCCAGATGCCGATCAGCGCCGGCAGGGCAGCGACGGCAAATATCCAGCGCCAGGGTTCGGCTGCGCCCGCCAGATGTGCGACCCATGCCGCCAGCGCGATGATGATGGTACCCACGGCCCAGAATCCCTCCAGCCAGACCAGCCAACGCCCCCGGTTCCGGGGCGGCAGGAACTCGGCCATCATCGCGTAATCGACGGGCAGGGTTCCCCCGACCGCCATGCCGGTCAGAAAGCGCAGCAGCATCAGCGACCAGAAATCGGGGGCAAAGACCGAGGCGAGGCCAAAGACCGCGTCGCATCCGACGGTCAGCAAAAGCACGTTGCGCCGCCCGATACGGTCCGCGATGCGCCCAAACAGCGTCGCACCCGCGAACATGCCCAGAAAGAACAGCGTACCCGTTTGCAGCGCCTGCGGCACGGTCAGGCCAAAGCTTGCCGCGATCGAGGCGACGGTAAAGCCGATGGCGATGACCTGCATAGCGTCAGCTGCCCAGACCAGCCCAAAAATCCCCAGCAGGCGTTGTTGAAAACGGCCCGCGCCGCCCTGGCTCAGAGCTTCGTCAAGGGTCAGGTTCATGACCGGCCTCCGCTATTTTCGATGGGAAAGTGTTGCGACATGGGCCGCGATGTCCATAGAAAAACGCCCTTGCGCGGGAGGTTTGGCGCAAGGTGATGCGTTTTGCTGACGCCCCTGACAGAGAGCGGTCAGGCACCCTCTTCGGCGGCCATGCTGCGGTTCTGGCGCCACAGATCGGGGGTCGTGCCCTCGGCCTCACGAAAGACGCGGATCAGGTGCGACGCGTCGCAGAAGCCGGTTTCTTCGGCGATCCGGGTAACGGTGCGGTCGGTGCGCGCCAGCAGCATCCGCGCCTGTGCGAGCCGGATGCGGATCGAGGCATCGGCGGGCGGGATGCCTAGATCGGCGTTGAAATGCCGTTCCAGCTTTCGCCGCCCGACGCCCAGATCGCGGGCAATGCGGGCAATGGGCAGTGGGGCATGCAGGTTTTGCTGCATCGCCAGCAGAGCACGGCGAACAAGGGGGTCGTGGGCGTTCAGCTCCAGTGGCAGGCCGGGCTGGGGGCGGTCGCCCTCCATCGGTTCGTCGATCATCAGGATCGACAGTGCCTTGCGTGCTGCCGCGCGGCCAAGGTGACGGTCGACCAGAAAGGCCGCCAGATGCGCGGCGCTGACCCCGCCCGAGCAGGACAGCCGGTCGCGGTCCACGACAAAGATCTGATCCGAGACCGGGCGCATTTTTTCGAATTCGGCCAGAAAGTCCTGATGATGGAACCAACTGACGCAGCAGCGATAGCCGTCCATCAGCCCGATGCGGGCCAAGGCAAAGACGCCTGTGCAAAGCCCGCCAAGCGCGACCCGTGCCGCAGCGGCCCGGCGCAGGAAGGTGACCTGTTCAGGCGACAGGCCGGGGCCTCCGTCGATAAGCCCGCCCACGGTGACGATATAGTCAAAGCGGGCCGGATCGCCCAACCGCTCATCAGGTTCGATGCGCATGCCGCACGAGGACTGCACCGGTGCCATGTCGGGCGACAGCACCCGCCAGCGGCAGCGGATCGGGCGCGAACCATCGCCGTCGTCTGCTGCCAGCCGCAGCACGTCCACGAAGGTTGCAAAGGCTGACAGCGTAAAGCGCGGCGTCAGCAGAAAGCCGATGCGCAGCCGGGGTTGGTTGGGATCAGGCGAAGAGGCATGTTCAGACATTGACGTGATTCACCAATAGATGACGTCGCAATCATGCCATATTTTATTTATTTAGGAAGAGCCGCCGCGCGATCAGGCGAAAGGCGGAAAAAGGACCGGCAGCCACGGGGTTGCCGGTCCGGGTTCGCGCTTACAGCGGATGATCGCCCGTGGCGTCGATCACGCCCGTGGGCAGCCCCAGCTCGCCCAGCAGTTCAAGGAAGGGACGGGCGGGCATGTCTTCGACGTTGACCATCTTTTTCACATCCCAGATGCCGCGCGCGACAAGGATGGCCGCCGCGACCGGCGGCACACCCGCCGTGTAGCTGATGCCCTGGCTGCCCACCTCGTTATAGGCGTCCTTGTGGTCGGCGACGTTGTAGATGAACACCTCGCCCGGCTTGCCGTTCAGCGTGCCCTTGACCAGATCGCCGATGCAGGTCTTGCCTTCGTAATCGGGCGCAAGGCTCGCCGGGTCGGGCAGCACGGCCTTGACCACTTTCAGTGGCACGACCTCAAGACCTTCGGCAGTTTTGACCGGCTGTTCGGATAGCAGTCCAAGGTTCTTCAGCACGGTGAAGACGTTGATGTAATGATCGCCAAAGCCCATCCAGAAGCGGACATCCGCCTGGGGATAACGCGCGGAAAGGCTGTGTACCTCGTCATGGCCTGACAGATAGGCGGTGCGCTTGCCGACCACCGGCAGATCCCATTCGCGGCCGACCTCGAACATCTTGTTCTGACGCCATTCGCCGCCCTGCCACGAATAGACCGTGCCGGTGAATTCGCGGAAGTTGATCTCGGGGTCAAAGTTCGTGGCGAAATAGCGGCCATGCGAACCGGCGTTGATGTCCACGATGTCGATCGAGTCGATTTTGTCGAAATATTCATCCTCGGCGAGGCGCGCATAGGCGTTGACCACACCCGGGTCAAAGCCCGCGCCCAGAATGGCGGTGACCCCGGCCTTTTCGCAATCTTCGCGGCGCTTCCATTCGTAGTTGGCATACCAAGGCGGCGTTTCGCAGATCTTGGCCGGGTCTTCGTGAATGGCGGTGTCGAGATAGGCTGCACCGGTCTCGATACAGCCCTGCAATACCGTCATGTTGATAAAGGCCGAGCCGACGTTGATGACGATTCCCGCGTCGATCTTGCGGATCAGATCGGCGACAGCCTTGCTGTCCATGGCGTCAAGCCCATGGGCGGTGAATTCGACCTCATGGCCCTTTTCACGAATGCTCGCGATGATCTTATCGGCTTTGGAAGGTGTTCGGCTGGCAATATGCAGCGTTCCGAATTCCTTGGCATTCTGCGCCACCTTATGCGCGACCACCTGGGCGACGCCGCCGGCGCCGATGATGAGCACGTTCTTGGCCAATTCAGTCTCCTTTTCGGGGCTGGGAAAGGGGATGGCTTGCGCCTGATCAGGACAGGCTGGCTTTGTAATCGTCGTAAGAGAACCGGCGAACCTCGCGGATCGTTCCGTTCTCGTCGCGAATGGCGATTGCGGGCATTGCGACGCCGTTGAACCAGTTCTTTTTAACCATGGTATAGCCGCCTGCGTCTGCGATGCTGATCCGATCGCCGACCTTCAGCGGCTCGGCAAAGCGGCCCTCGCCAAAGATATCGCCTGCAAGGCAGGTCTTGCCTGCGATCTGATAGACATGCGCGCCGTCCTGCGGCAGTTTCGCTGTTTCGCGGTAAATCAGCAGGTCGAGCATATGCGCCTCGATGCTGCTGTCCACGATGGCGACGTCCTTGCCGTTGTGGATCAGGTCAAGCACAGTCACCTCAAGCGAGGTCGAACGGGTGATGCTGGCCTCGCCCGGTTCAAGATAGACCTGCACGCCGAATCGCTGCGAAAAGGCCTTCAGCCGGTCGGCCAGCCGGTCCAGCGGATAGCCTTCGCCGGTAAAATGGATGCCGCCGCCAAGGCTGACCCAGTCAAGCTTTTCCAGGAAGGCGCCGAATTCGCTTTCGATCCGGCCAAGCTGGGCGTCAAAGAGGTCGAAATCGCCGTTTTCGCAATTATAGTGGATCATCACGCCGCTGATGCGGTCCAGCGCCTGTTCAAGCCGGCCAAGATCCCATTCTCCAAGGCGGGAAAAGGGGCGTGCCGGATCGGCCAGATCAAAGCCCGAGGTCGAAAAGCGCGGATTCAGCCGCAGCCCCATGGTGATGCCGCGTTCAGCCGCTTTGGCCCCAAAACGGTCAAGCTGGCCCAGGCTGTTAAAGATGATCTTGTCGGCGTAACCCAGCGCCTCGTCGATTTCGTGATCGGCCCAGGCGACTGAATAGGCATGGGTTTCCTTGCCGAATTCCTCATGGCCAAGCCGCAGCTCGAACAGGCTGGACGAGGTGGTGCCGTCCATGAACTCGCGCATAAAGTCGAAGGCCGACCAGGTTGCAAAGCATTTCAGCGCCAGCAGGCATTTCGCACCCGAGCGTTCACGCAGGCGTTGGACGCGCTCCATGTTCACGCGCAGCCGGGCGAGGTCGATCACGTAATAGGGGGTCTGCAGATCGGACATGGCGCTGGTCCTCTGGGTCTGGCGACCGTGAAAGCTGAAACGAAGGGCTCATTTAGGGCCACGCGCCGCATTTCGCAAGAAAGCGTGACGGCCGCGTGACGACAGATCAGCGCAATCGGACCGGCTGGCCGGTGCGCACCGATTCATCAGCCGCCAGACAGACGGCCAGCGACGAGACTGCGTCCTGCATGTGACGCGACAGATCCATGTCCTCGGTGATGGCGCGGGCCATGAAAGCGGCCTCGGCATCGCAAAGCTCTTGATGGCCCGGCTCTCCCTGCATCGAGATATCCTGATCAGGTTCGCCGACCCGGTGCAGGCGCAGGGTCGAGGTGCGGGTGTGGGTGTCGATATCGTCCGAACGCGCATCTTCGGGCATGCGGATGCTGACCGCGCCGCGCGGGCTGACCACATCTTTTACGAAAAATGCGGCATCGGACATCATCGGCCCCCAGCCGGCCTCATACCAGCCAAGCGAGCCGTCCTCGAACAGCACCTGGAAATGGCCATAGTTATACATGTCCGGCCCGATTTCGTCCGAGAGGCGGAGCCCCATGCCGCGGACCTCAACCGGCGCGGCATCGGTGATCTGGCACATGACATCGACATAATGCACGCCGCAATCAACGATGGGCGGTGTCGTGTGCATCAACGCCTTGTGCACCTGCCAGGTGGGACCCGAGCTTTGCTGGTTCAGGTTCAGGCGGAACACATAGGGGCCGCCAAGTGCCCGTGCCTCGGTGATCAGGCGCTGCCAGCTGGGATGGTGGCGCAGGATATATCCGACGACCAGTTTGCGCCCGGTATCTTGCGCGCATTCGACGACGCGGCGGGCATCCTCGACCGTGGTGGCCAGCGGCTTTTCGACAAAGACATGCGCCCTGGCCCGCAGCGCGGCCAGCGCATATTCGGCATGGCTGTCGGAATAGGTGGCGACGACCACGACATCCGGCCGCAGGCGCCGCAGCGCTTCGTGATAATCCTGGCTTTGCGGAATGGCGGCCAGTTCCGGCGGCAGTTCGACCGGAGAGCGGTTGACGAGGCCGACGATCTCGGCCCCCGGCTGCTTCAGCCACGCAACCGCATGGCTGCGTCCCATATTGCCCAGACCTGCGACCAGAACCCGCATGGCTTAGTCGTCCACGATCGAGAGGATCTTGGGCAGGGCGGGGCAGGGCAAGAGCTGGTTGCGTGCCACATCCGCCAGCGTATGGTTGTGCAGGAACACATAGACATGTGCCGACAGGCTTTCCCACAGCCGGTTCGACAACGTCTGCGCCCGCGAGCCCGAGACGCCGCCCGACACGCCCGCCCCGACATGCAGCGCGCTGACGGTTTCGTCCACCGCTTCCAGCACATCGGCGACGCGGATGGTTTCAGGCGCTCGGGCCAGACGATAGCCGCCGCCGGGGCCGCGCACGGAATCGACCAGGCCCGCGCGGCGCAGGCGTACAAACAGCTGCTCAAGGTAGGGCAGCGAGATGTCCTGACGACGCGAGATTTCCGCCAGCGAGGTCAGATCATCGCCCTGGGCTGTGGCCAGGTCGACCAAGGCGACCATTGCATAACGCCCCTTGGTGGATAGTTTCATCTTGCATCTCCTCCTGGCGCAAACGGATTGACGAGGCGCTAACCAAAGGCTAATCGGCCACCGCCGTCTTTGAATGCGTCTTGCCTATGACGGGCGCGCTTCCCAGATTGACGATCTAGAGCCGCGCCGCCACAGGGTCAAGAAACCCGAGTTTCAAAGGAAGCCCATGCCTGAACTGATTTTCCCCGGTCCCGAAGGTCGTCTTGAGGGGCGCTATCACGCGCAACCCAATCCTGATGCCCCCATCGCCATCGTTCTGCACCCGCATCCGCAATATGGCGGGACGATGAACAACAGGGTTGTTTATAACCTTCACTATGCCTTCCATCGCATGGGCTTTACCGTCATGCGGTTCAACTTCCGCGGCGTCGGCCGCAGCCAGGGAGAATTCGATCAGGGCGTCGGCGAGCTGTCGGACGCGGCGGCCGCGCTGGACTATCTGCAGGCGATGAACCCGAACTCCAAGCACTGCTGGGTCGCGGGCTTCAGCTTTGGCGCCTGGATCGGCATGCAGCTGCTGATGCGCCGGCCCGAGATCACCGGCTTTATCTCGGTCGCGCCGCCCGCGAACATGTATGATTTTTCGTTCCTTGCGCCTTGTCCGTCCTCGGGGCTGATCATCAACGGTACTGTTGACCGCGTCGCTCCGCCCAAGGATGTTCACGCGCTGGTCGGCAAGCTGCGCGAGCAAAAGGGCATCACCATCACCCATGAGGAAATCGAGGGCGCGGACCACTTCTTCCGCGATGACGAAGTCCACATGAAGCCGATGATCGAGACGGTTCAGGCCTATGTCCGCCGCCGCCTGACTGAAACCACGCGCTGACACTTGCGGGGCCGGGCTGCTGGTCCCGGCCTTCGCTGCCACCGGAGGCTTTGCACATGTCCGATCTGACCCGGCGTTTTGCCTTTCTGGTCGAGGCTGACCGCCTGAAATCGGTCGAGCGGGCGAATGTGCTGATGAACCTGTCGCGGCCCGAGAACAGCGCCGAGCACAGCTGGCATGTCGCGCTGTACGGGTTGGTCTTTGGCGCCTCGGATCGCGCCATCGCAATGCTTTTGCTGCATGATCTGGTCGAGATCGACACCGGCGACCATCCAATCCATCTGGCCCATGACGCTGCCGCCGTTCATGCCGCAGAAGACGCTGCGGCGCGCCGGCTTTTCGGCATGTTCCCGGGTGGCGAGGACGCACTGGCGCTGTGGCGTGAATTCGAGGCGGGCGAAAGTGCGGATGCCCGCATGGCCAAGCGGATGGATCATGTCCAGCCGCTGTTTCAGGTACTTTGCGCGCCTCGGCCCTTGCCCGATCACGTCACCATCGTTCGTGACAATATGGCTTCGGGTCGCGCCAAAAGGCTGTGGACCGAATGGCCCGAAGTGATGGCCGCGGCCGGGGCCATGCTGGCCGGGCAGACACCCGGGGGTGAGCTTGCCCAACGTCTGGACTTTCTGGCCGAGGCTGACCGGCTGAAATCGGTCCTGCGGGCCAGCCTGCTTTGCGATGCCTCGCGACGTGAAAACAGCGCCGAACATAGCTGGCACCTGGCACTTTATGCGCTGGTCATGGCGGCACATGCCGGGCCGGGGGTCGATATCGGCCGGGTGATCCGCATGCTTTTGCTGCATGATCTGGTCGAGATTGACACCGGCGACGTGCCAATCCACTCGCAAAACGGCCAGGCACATCACAGCGAGGCGCAGCTTGCTGCCGAAGAGGCGGCCGCCCGACGCATCTTTGGTCTTTTGCCCGAGGCTCAGGGGCGCGAGCTGCATGCCCTCTGGGCTGAGTTCGAGGCCAATGAGACCCCGGATGCGGTCTTTGCCAAATCGCTCGACCGGGCTCAGCCGGTGATGCAGAACATCGCGTCAGGTGGCGGGACCTGGGCTGAATACCGCGTGACCTATACCCAACTGGTCGAACGCGTGGGTCAGCGCATCGACCGCGGCGCGCCCGCGCTGTGGTCATGGCTGAGCGAAAGCGCGCGGGTCTATTTCGGGGTCTGAAACCTGTTCGCCCCGATCTGTATGCAATCGCATACCGGGCTTTCCTTTCGTCAGGAATGCGGCTATAGGGCTGCGAGCCGAATCCTAATCGAAGGGACCACCCATGTCGAAGATCAAGGTAGAGAACCCCGTCGTCGAGCTTGACGGCGACGAGATGACCCGGATCATCTGGGACTTCATCAAGAAGAAGCTGATCCTTCCCTATCTGGACATCGACCTGAAATATTACGACCTCGGCATCGAAGAGCGTGACCGTACCGAGGATCAGATCACTGTTGATGCGGCCGAGGCGATCAAGAAATACGGCGTTGGCGTGAAATGCGCCACCATCACGCCGGATGAGGCACGCGTTCAGGAATTCGGCCTGAAAAAGATGTGGAAATCGCCGAACGGCACTATCCGCAACATCCTGGGTGGGGTGATCTTCCGCGAACCGATCATCTGCCGCAACGTGCCGCGTCTGGTGCCCGGCTGGACCCAGCCCATCGTCGTCGGCCGTCACGCCTTTGGCGATCAGTACAAGGCGACCGACTTCCGCTTCCCGGGCAAGGGCAAGCTTACGATCAAATTCGTCGGCGATGACGGCGAGGTGATCGAGCATGAGGTTTATCAGGCGCCCGGCGCCGGCGTCGCCATGGCGATGTACAACCTTGACCAGTCGATCATCGACTTTGCCCGCGCCTCGATGAACTACGGTCTGAACCGTGGCTACCCGGTCTATCTGTCGACCAAGAACACCATCCTGAAAGCCTATGACGGCCGCTTCAAGGACCTGTTCCAAAAGGTCTATGAGGAAGAGTTTGAAGCCGAGTTCAAGAAAAAGGGCATCCATTACGAACACCGTCTGATCGACGACATGGTCGCCTCGGCGATGAAATGGTCGGGCGGTTATGTCTGGGCCTGCAAGAACTACGATGGTGACGTGCAGTCCGACACCGTCGCGCAAGGTTTCGGCAGCCTTGGCCTGATGACCTCGGTCCTGATGACCCCGGATGGGAAGATCGTGGAATCCGAAGCTGCTCATGGTACCGTGACCCGGCACTATCGCGAGCATCAGAAGGGTAACCAGACCTCGACCAACTCGATTGCTTCGATCTTTGCCTGGACCGGCGGTCTGAAGCATCGCGCCAAGCTCGACAACAACGAGGCGCTGATGAACTTTGCCAGGACGCTGGAGAAGGTTACCGTCCAGACCGTCGAGGATGGTTTCATGACCAAGGACCTCGCCCTGCTGGTCGGTCCGGATCAAAAATGGCTGACCACCATGGGTTACCTGGAAAAGGTCGACGAATATCTGAACAAGGCGCTGGCGGGCTGATCCGTCGGACATGGGGAAAGGGCCGGGTTGATCCCGGCCCTTTTTCTTTGGCGGCGCGCCTTGTTGCGAAGAAGTTTCCCGATTTGGCGCGAAGCAGCTTAACAGTCGCTCCGGCTTGGCGTATGGGAGGGGCGAGGCATTATCCCGGAGGCCCGCCATGAAAGCTGCCGTCATCACCTTTCCCGGATCGAACTGCGACCGTGACCTTGCCGTCGCGCTGGAACAGGCAGGGGCCAAGGTGACACGGGTCTGGCACAAGGACGAGGCGCTGCCCGGGGGCATTGATCTGGTCGCCGTGCCCGGCGGCTTTTCGTTCGGGGACTACCTTCGCTGCGGCGCCATTGCAGCGCATTCGCCCATCGCCAATGCGGTCCGCACCCATGCGGCGCGCGGCGGCTATGTGCTGGGTATCTGCAACGGCTTTCAGGTCCTGACTGAACTGAACCTTCTGCCCGGTGCACTGATGCGCAATGCCGGGCTGCGCTTTATCTGCCGCGAGGTTGAGCTGAAGGTAGCAACCGCGCAAAGCCCCTTTACCTCGGCCTATGCGGCGGGGACGGCTATCCGCCTGCCGGTTGCGCATCACGACGGCAATTATCAGATTGATGCCGAAGGGCTTGCCGTGTTGAAGGATCAGGACCGTATCGCCTTTACCTATGCGCCGGGCATCAACGGCTCGGTCGCCGATATTGCCGGTGTGCTGTCGGAAAATCGCCGGGTGCTGGGCATGATGCCGCACCCTGAACGTGCTGTTGACGCGACCCATGGCGGTACGGACGGGGCAGGGCTGTTTGCCTCGCTGATGCGTGAGCTGGTCGCAGCCTGACTTGAGCCGCGATCCTTCGCGCACTAGACTGCACCGGTCCCGGAAGGGGGCGGTCTCGGAGGCGCATGCAAGAGGATGACGAATCCACCAGATACCCGGAAGGCAGGTCAAGCCTGACCAGTCGCTGGGGTCTGCGCGGCGTCATTGCCGTACTGCTGATCGTCGCTGCGGCAACGGTCTGGTTTACTAACGCCTGGCTGACGGCAAGATTTTCCGAAACCACCCGGGTCCGGACCGAACTGCGCTCGGCACTGTATATCGGCAACCTTCTGTCGGAATTGCAGCGTACCTCGGTGGTGCCGCTATTGCTGGCGCGCGACCCTGCGCTGATCTCGGCCCTGTCGGGCAATGATTTCTCGGGCACCTCGGCGCGGCTGATCTCGGCGCAAAAGGAAATCGCGGCTGCTTCGATCAAGCTGCTGGATGCTTCGGGCCGGGTGGTCGGCTCAACCGACCGCAACCTGATCGGCACGAATTACGTGCAGGAGCCGTTCTTTGTCGAGGCGCTGCGTTCAAAGGATACGGTGTTTACCGTCTCATCCTCGCCGCAGGGGGCCTATGAATTCACTTACTCCCGTACGGTCGTTGCTGATGGGCGAACGCTGGGCGTTGTGGTCGTTGGGGCGGATCTGACCCGGCTGGTGCGGTCCTGGGCAGGGATCTCGGACGCGATTGCTGTTACCGACAGTGAGGGGCAGATTATCCTGTCCACTGAGCCGCGCTGGCGCGGGCTGACACTGCCCGAGGCGCTGGCGGTACGCTCGGCCCCTTCGGCAATCGCGCGGGCTTTTCAGGTCACGGCGGATTGGGCCGCACCCCCGGCCGATGCCTATGTCAAAGGACGTGCGGTGATGCAGGCCGAGACCCGCATCCCCTTCCGCGGCTGGAAGATGATCGCCTTTACCACCTATGAATCGGTGCGCGAGCGGGTGAACGCGGTGCTGGCCATGGTGATCATGGGTTTTGCCATCCTGCTGGCGGCGGTCTTTTACCTGTTCTCGCGTCGGGCGCGGGTGGAATCGGCGGCATGGATGCGCGAATCGGCCGATCTGCGGGCGCTGAACGCGCGGCTGACCCGCGAGATTGCCGAACGTGAGCGCATGCAACGCGAGCTGCGCGTCGCCGAACAGACCGTGCAACAGTCAAGCAAACTGGCCGCCCTGGGCGAGATGTCGGCGGGCGTCAGCCATGAGCTGAACCAGCCCCTTGCCGCGATGAAGACCTATCTGGCTGGCGCGCGCCTGTTGTTGCAGCGCGGCCGGGCCGAAGAGGCGCTGTCTAGCTTTCAGCGGATTGACGATCTGGTCGAGCGTATGGGCGCCATCACGCGCCAGCTGAAATCCTTTGCACGCAAGGGCGGCGAGGCGTTTGAGCCGGTCGATTTGCGCGTTGCGCTATCCGGCGCGCTGGTGATGATGGAGCCGCAGCTGCGTTCCCGCACCATTCGGTTGCAGCGCAATATCCCGCGTTATCCGGTAATGGTCTATTGCGACCGCATCCGGCTTGAGCAGATCATCATCAACTTGCTGCGCAACGCCGTCGATGCGATCAAGGACGTTCGCGACCCGGCAATCGAGATCACCGTCAGCTCGGGCTCTCACGCATTCTTGTCCGTACGCGACAATGGGCCGGGTGTATCGGATCTGGAAAATCTGTTTGAACCATTTTTTACCACAAAAAAGCCCGGAGAGGGAACCGGGCTGGGTCTGGCGATTTCTTCTGGGATTGCCGCTGATTTCGGAGGGCGTCTGACAGCGCATAACGCCTCGGACGAAGGGGGAAGCGGCGCCGTATTCGAATTAGAGCTGCCGCTGCACGATCCCGGCCAGCAACCGGGAAAGCAGCAACTGGCGGCAGAATGATAAAAATGAGGTAAGGGCCCATGAGCCGCACGTTGAAGATAGCCGTTGTCGATGACGAACCCGACATGCGTGAATCGATCAGTCAGTGGCTGGCGCTGTCAGGCTTTGACACCGAAACCTTTGCCAGCGCCGATGAGGCGCTGAAGATGATCGGCGCCGACTGGCCGGGGGTCGTGATCTCGGATATCCGTATGCCGGGCATGGACGGAATGGCTTTCCTCAAACGCCTGATGAATATAGATTCCGGTCTGCCGGTCATCGTCATCACCGGCCATGGCGATGTGCCGATGGCGGTTGAGGCGATGCGCATCGGCGCCATGGACTTCATGGAAAAGCCCTTCAACCCCGAGCGCCTGACCGAGCTGGTCAAGAAAGCGACGCAGGCGCGTCGTATGACGCTGGACAACCGTGCCCTGCGCCGTGACCTGTCCGAAGGCCAGCAGGTCATGTCCAAACTGATCGGCACCAGCCCGGTCATGGACCGCCTGCGCGAGGATATCCTTGATCTGGGGCAGGCCGACGGCCATGTGCTGATCGACGGCGAGACCGGCACCGGCAAGACGCTGGTTGCTCATGCGCTGCATGCCGTGGGGCCGCGCGCGTCCAAGAAATTCGTGCCGATTTCCTGCGCTGCCTATAATGACGAGATTCTGGCGGCAAAGCTGTTCGGCCCCGTTGAAAGTGGCCTGCCCGCAGTTGAAGAGGCGCGCGGCGGCACCCTGTGCCTTGAAGATATCGAGGCGCTGTCGGACCCGCTGCAGGCCCGGCTTTTGGCCTTTATCGCCGATCAGGGCACCCCGGCCGAGACGCGGATCATCGCCATTTCGAATGCGCGTGGTGAGGGGCGGCGGGCCGAGGATTCGCTGCGTCCCGACCTGTTCTACCGGCTGACCGCGCTTAAGATCACCTTGCCGCCGCTGCGTTCGCGAGGCGAGGATATCCTTGCGCTCTTTACCCGCATGACCGAACAATTTGCCGAGGAGTACGGTTGCGAGCCGCCGCAGGTCACCGCGCAAGAGGCGGCGCAGCTTTTGCAGGCTCCATGGCCGGGCAACGTGCGTCAGCTTATCAATGTCGCTGAGCGTGCCGTTCTGCAAAACCGCCGTGGCTCGGGGTCGATCGCCTCGCTCTTGATGGCGGATGGTGAGGATATGCAGCAGGCCACCACGACCGAGGGCAAGCCGCTGAAAGAATATGTCGAAAGCTTTGAAAAAATGCTGATCGACAACACCATGCGCCGTCACAAGGGCAGTATTGCCGCAGTCATGGACGAACTGTGCCTGCCGCGTCGTACGCTGAACGAAAAGATGGCGAAATACGGGCTGAGCCGCAGCGATTACCTCTAGGCGGGCCCGGCTGTCCGGGCGGCTGGATCTGTCCTGAGCAGGGCAGGGCGCCGCCCATTCGGGGGCCAAACGGGGCCTGGGCCAAAAACAGATTGTATCTGCGTGCCCTTCCCCGCTATCTTGCCCCTGTAGGGCGGGGCGCCTTCAATTTACGGACGCCCCCTCTTGCCAGTTTCGCAGCGCGCCAGCCAGCCGCGACACGTATGACGTGCCGGTGGTGTCCCGCGCGGGAAAATCTGCCCATGCCCTGTCGGGCCTCTGGGCAATCGTGATCGCCGCCCTTTAGCCGCGCAAGCGGCAAGGGGCCAAGAAAGGTAAACAGACGCGATGGATCGCGCAGCGCAGCTTGATCGGCAACGGTGGCAGGGGAAAACCCTGACCGCCGCGATTGCTGCTGGCCGCGCGGCTTTCGCCGTCCCCTCATACAGCAGCCGGGTCTTGCCCCCGCCTTTGGGCGGGTTGGTCCGGCTGTCCGAAAGACGGAAACATGTCAAAGAAAATGCTGATCGACGCCACGCATCCCGAAGAGACTCGGGTTGTCGTGGTCGATGGGACCAAGGTCGAAGAATTTGATTTCGAGACAGTCAACAAGCGACAGATAACCGGCAATATCTATCTGGCCAAGGTCACGCGGGTCGAACCCTCGTTGCAGGCGGCCTTTGTGGATTACGGCGGCAACCGCCACGGCTTTCTCGCCTTTGCCGAGATCCATCCCGATTATTACCAGATCCCCGCTGCCGACCGGCAGGCGCTTCTGGAAGAGGAGCGTCAGGCCGCCGTGGCCGACTCTGATGAGGGCGAAAAGCCCCGCCGCAATGGCCGTCGCCGCAAATCCGCCAAACCAGCCGCTACCGGGAATGGCGATGCTGTGCAGGTCTCGGAAGAGATCGCCGGCATGACCGTGCTGGACCCGTCGGAGGGTGAAACCGTTCTGGTCGAAGAACTGCCGACGAGCGGTGACGCCGGCGACGAGCCCGCCGAGACGGCCGAACCCGCCGAGGAAAACGCGTCCGAGCACAGCGATGAGGATGATGGTATCGAATCCGTCGCCGAAGAGGACGTGGCCGAGGAAATCCGGGCCCCCAAAAAGCCGCGCGCCCGCCGCTATAAGATCCAGGAGGTGATCAAGGTCCGGCAGATCATGCTGGTCCAGGTCGTCAAGGAAGAGCGTGGCAACAAGGGTGCTGCGCTGACCACTTATCTGTCGCTGGCCGGTCGCTATTGTGTCCTGATGCCGAATACCGCGCGTGGTGGCGGGATCAGCCGCAAAATCACCAATGCTGCCGACCGCAAGAAGCTTAAGGAAATCGCCTCGGAACTGGCGGTTCCAGAGGGGGCGGGCCTCATCATCCGCACCGCTGGCAGCCAGCGCACCCGCACCGAGATCCGGCGGGACTATGAATATCTGATGCGCCTGTGGGAGCAGATCCGTGATCTGACCTTCAAGTCCATCGCGCCCGCCCCGATCTATGAGGAAGGCGATCTTATCAAGCGCACGATCCGCGATCTTTATAGCAAAGAGATCGACGAGGTTCTGGTCGAGGGCGAGCGTGGCTATCGCACGGCCAAGGACTTCATGAAGATGATCATGCCGTCCCACGCCAAGAACGTGAAGCATTACAGCGATCCGATGCCGCTTTATGCGCGCTATCAGGTCGAAAGCTATCTGGCTGGCATGTTCAACCCGGTCGTGCAGCTGAAATCGGGTGGCTATATCGTCATCGGCGTGACCGAGGCGCTGGTCGCCATCGACGTGAACTCGGGCCGCGCCACCAAGGAAGGCTCGATCGAGGAAACCGCGCTCAAGACGAACCTTGAGGCTGCCGAGGAAATCGCGCGGCAACTGCGGTTGCGCGACCTTGCCGGTCTGATCGTCATCGACTTCATCGACATGGAAGAGCGTAAGAACAACGCTGCGGTCGAGAAGCGTTTCAAGGAACGGCTCAAGACCGACCGGGCGCGCATTCAGGTCGGGCGCATCTCGGGCTTTGGTCTGCTTGAGATGTCGCGCCAGCGCCTGCGGCCAGGCATGCTGGAATCGACCACGCAGCCCTGTCCGCACTGCCATGGCACCGGTCTGATCCGCTCGGACGACAGTCTGGCGCTGACCATCCTGCGTGCCATTGAGGAAGAGGGTACCCGTAAGCGTTCGCGCGAAGTGCTGGTCAAGGCACCCGTCGCTGTGGCGAACTTCCTGATGAACGCCAAGCGCGAACATATCGCCGGGATCGAGGCACGTTATGGCCTGTCCGTGCGGGTCGAGGCCGACCCGACGCTGATCTCGCCCGATTACGCGCTTGAGAAATTCAAGACCGCAACCCGCAACCTGCCTGAGGTGGTGACGCCTGTTGTCTCGGTCGATGCGCGGCTGATGGCGCAGATCGACGGCGAAGAGCCCGCCGAGGAAGCGGAAACCGAAGAGGATGCCACCGAAGAGCGCATCGATGATGCGCGGGCCGAAAATGGGGATGGCGATGCGGCTGGCAAGCGCCGCCGCCGCCGCCGCCGTCGCCGGGGTGGCCGCAATGGTGAAGGTGATGCCCATCACGGTGAGGACGGGGCTGATGACGCCTTGGCCGAGGGTGAAGATGAGGCCGAGGCAGAGGTGACCGCCGAAGCGCCGGACGTGGCGGAACCTGAGCCCGAGGTGGTCGCTGAACCCGCCCCTGTTGCTGAGGCCGAGGAGGAAGCCAAGCCCCGTCGCCGCACTCGTGCCCGCCGTCGCAAGGCTGACGAACCTGCCGAGGCTGAGGCAGCCGAGGTTGTCGCCTCTGCTGATCCGGTCACCGCCGCGCCTGCGGAAGAGGCCGTGGCCGAGGGCGCGCCAGCCGGGACTGTCGATCAGGCAGAGCCTGCTGTCGAACCAGTCGAGGCTGTCGAGCCGGAGCCCACGATAGCTGATGAGCCGGTAAACGAGGTAACCGATGTCGAGGCCCAGCCTGAACCAGCGCTGGTCGAAGAGGTTGTCACGGCAAAACCTGAACCCGCGCCCGCACCCGCTGTCGAGGAAGCGTCCCGGCCCAAGCGTCGCGGCTGGTGGTCGATGGGCTGATCTGTCGCAGCTTTCCACGAAAGCGTGAGGGGCGCGGGGCTTTCCCGCGCCCTCTTCATAAGCCAAGGTACCGGGCATGTTGGGAATCGAGCTTGCAGATGCTGCCTTCTTGCCTGCCGCGACGGTTGCGTTGCTGGCTGGTATCCTGTCCTTTCTGTCGCCCTGCGTGCTGCCGATCGTGCCGCCTTATCTGGCCTATATGACCGGGGTCGGTGTTGGCGGGCTAAAATCGGGCGAGCGCAGCGCGGTCGTGCCGGCGCTGTTCTTTGTTCTTGGGCTCTCTACTGTTTTCCTGCTGATGGGCATGGCGGCATCGGCCTTTGGGCGGATGTTCCTGCAATGGCAGGACCTGCTGGCGCGTGGCGCTGGTGTGGTGGTGATCCTGCTTGGCCTGCATTTCCTGCATGTCCTGCGCATTCCCTTTCTTGATACCGAGGCAAGGATTGATGCGAAAGAGCAGGGCGGCAGCGCACTTGGTGCCTATGTGCTGGGGCTGGCCTTTGCCTTTGGCTGGACACCTTGTATCGGACCGCAGCTTGGCATGATCCTGTCCCTGGCCGCGACCGGCGGGGCGATGGGCAAGGGAACGGCGCTGCTGGCGATCTATGCTTTAGGGCTGGGCATTCCCTTTCTGCTTTCGGCCATTTTCATCAACCGTGCCATCGGCCTGATGAATCGGATCAAGCCGCATCTGAAGCTGATCGAGCGTATTATGGGCGGGCTTCTGGTCGTGGTCGGTATCGCGCTGCTGACTGGTGCATTCCCTGCGTTTGCCTATTGGCTGCTTGAAACTTTTCCTTGGCTGGCGGGGCTGGGTTAATCCCAGTTCGGCGGCCGTTTTTCCAGAAAAGCCTGAATGCCTTCGGCTGTGTCGGGCCGTAGCAGGTTTTCGCAGATCACTGCGCCGGTGGTCGCGTAAGCTTCTGCAAGGCCGAGGTTGCGCTGAGCGTGAAAGGCGCGTTTGCCCATCCGCACCGCTGCGGGCAGTTTGGCGGCGATTTGCTGCGCCAGCGCCATAGCCTCTGCCCCAAGCTCTGCGGTCGGAGTCACCCGGTTTACCAACCCCAACTCGCGCGCCCGGGCGGCGTCGATGAAATCGCCGGTAACCAACATCTCGAATGCAGCGCGGGGCGGAATGGCGCGCGACAGCGCCACCATGGGGGTTGAGCAGAAAAGCCCGACGTTCACGCCGTTGACGCCAAAACGCACGCCTTCTGCCGCGACAGCCAGATCGCAACTGGCGACCAGCTGGCAGCCGGCAGCGGTGGCGATGCCCTGCACCTCGGCAATCACCGGCTGGGGCAGGGCAGGGAGCTTTTGCATCATCGCCGCGCAGCGTGAAAACAGCCGTTCATAGGCGTTGCGACCGCTATCTTCGTCACGCCGCGCGCCCTGAATTTCGCGCAGGTCGTGACCGGCGCAGAAAGCCTTGCCCCGCGCGGCAAGTATGATGGCGCGGATGCCCTCATCCCCCGCCACCTCGTCCAGCGCATCGGAAAGTGCATCGATCATCGCCGTGGAAAGAGCGTTGTAATTCATTGGGCTGTTCAGGATCAGCCGGGCAACGGCGCCTTCGTCCTGACGCAGCACCAGCGGTTCGGGATTTCCGTCCTTCATGCTTTCCTCCTGACAGCTATGATGCGGCTTGTCTTTTCCCTGCCTTGCCGATCACTCTAGCTGTGGTTCCGACAGGGGGGAAGCATGGCATTGGTGATGGACCGCGAGGCACTGAACGTATTTCTTGACCGGAATTTTCCGCAAGTCGCGGGGCAGATCCGCGTCGAGGCGCTAGATGAGCAGCAAATGACTGCCCGGCTGCTGGTCAATGAACAACATCTGCGCCCGGGAGGTACCATCAGCGGTCCGGCAATGTTTGCCCTTGCCGATGTGACGATCTATCTGGCGATCCTTGCCCGCATCGGAGAGGTGGCGCTGGCGGTGACGACCAACGCCTCAATCGACTTCATGCGCAAACCTGAGTCTGGGCGCGATTTACTGGCCGATTGTCGTATCCTTAAGCTTGGGCGGGTACTGGCGGTCGGCGAGGTGCTGATGCGCTCGGAAGGCAGCGATGAGCCGGTCGCGCGTTGCTCGATGACCTATTCGATTCCGCCGAACCGGTGATATTGGCGGGGGTTACAATGGGGTATTATAATACCTATTTCATAACTATATGAAACTGCGATATAAATTCAGAACCATCTCGCTTGACCTGCGCGCGAGTTTTGCCGATATACCCCCATCTCGAATTGCAGCCCCCAAAGGGACCGACAAATGAAAACCTATACCGCGAAACCGGCGGAGATCGAGAAGAAGTGGATCCTGATCGACGCCGAGGGCGTTGTTCTGGGCCGGCTCGCCTCGATCGTCGCCATGCGCCTGCGTGGCAAGCACAAGCCGACTTTCACCCCGCACATGGACATGGGCGACAATGTCATCATCATCAACGCCGACAAGGTGCAGATGACCGGCGACAAGCGTGACGCCAAGAAATACTACTGGCACACCGGCCATCCGGGCGGCATCAAGCACCGGACTGCGCGTCAGATCCTGGAAGGCGCCCACCCCGAGCGCGTGGTGATCAAGGCTGTGGAGCGAATGATCTCGCGTAACAAGCTGGGCCGCAAACAGATGAGCAACCTGCGCGTCTATGCCGGTGCCGAGCACCCGCACGAGGCGCAGCAGCCCGAAGTGCTGGACGTCAAGTCCATGAACGCCAAGAACACCCGGAGCGCGTAAGCCATGGCCGAAGACATCAAGACCCTCGACGATCTGAAATCGGTCGCGGCGGCGGCTCCTGCAGCGACCCCTTCGCGTGAGCCGCAGCGCGACTCGCTTGGCCGCTCCTATGCTACCGGCAAGCGTAAAGACGCGGTTGCTCGCGTCTGGGTCAAGCCGGGCTCGGGCAAGGTGGTGGTGAACGGCAAGGATATTGCCGAGTATTTCGCCCGTCCGGTGCTGCAGATGATCCTGCGCCAGCCTTTCGAAGTGGCCGGCGTTTCGGGCCAGTACGACGTCTATGCCACCGTCGCCGGCGGCGGTCTGTCGGGGCAGGCGGGTGCCGTGAAGCACGGTATCTCGAAAGCTCTGCAACTGCACGAGCCGTCGCTACGCGCTGCACTTAAAGCTGCTGGCTTCCTGACCCGCGACTCGCGCGTGGTTGAACGGAAGAAATACGGTAAAGCCAAAGCTCGCCGTTCGTTCCAGTTCTCGAAACGCTGATCGGCCTTTCGATTTTGCTTCCTGGCGCGGTCCCATTGGGGCCGCGTCTTGCTTTTTCGGCCTCCGATTCCGCTCAGTCCGAGTCGTCAGGCACCGGTCGCGCGCTATTCAGGGTGCAACCTATGGCTGCGCTGTCAGAAAGATCGGAATTCTCCCCGAAGATTACGACATAAAAATGACAATAAATCATATGGTTGCACTTTTCTTACTCGGAACGCGCATTTTTGTGCTTGCAAGATCATCTTACAGGGCCTAGATACCGCTTCACCGACGCGGCGAGGCGCTGCGGCGGACGGACGAAGCGGCGCGAAAGCAACGCCAAGTCTGAAAATTCAGGAGACCTGATGGCTTGGATGGCGCCATGGATGTGGTGTTGTTCGGGTTATTTTGTTTCCTCTGCTTTTTGACATTATTGGATATCTGAAGGGATATGCGGGCGGTCTGGTCGTTCAGTCGACGGATGACTTGCATATCGGCCTGGTAGGGGATTTCCCCGATGATCCAGGTGTCAGCTTCACTGTTTGTCGGTTCACGCGAGTGAATAGACAGGCAGAGATGATCCTTCCTTTACT
>NZ_AEPN01000030.1:0-2084 GCF_000185925.1 Paracoccus sp. TRP
GTCGGACCAAAGGCGGCATGAACACCAAGCTGCACGCCATCTGCGACAGCCATGGCCGACCGCTCAACCTGTTCGTCAGCGCCGGTCAGGTCAGCGACTACATTGGCGCGCGGGCATTGTTGAGCAGCCTGCCGGATGTCGATTGGTTGCTCGGGGATCGCGGCTATGACGCCGACTGGTTCAGAGAAGCATTGAAAGACAAGGGGATACGGGCGTGTATCCCTGGTCGAAAACAGCGGAAGATGACGGTGAAGTACGACAAGCGCCGATACAAACGGCGCAACAGGATCGAGATCATGTTCGGCAGGCTCAAGGATTGGCGGCGTGTGGCAACCCGATATGACAGATGCCCAAAGGTCTTCCTCTCAGCCATCGCCCTCGCCGCAATCGTCATTTATTGGTTATGAGTCCTGACCCTACTTCGGGGGCGGGGATATTCCTGTCTTTGCCCTCGCAATCTACGGGAAGAACGAGAAGGGCAACCTCTCGAAAGCCGAACGGAATGAACTGGCCCGCGTCCTTCCCAAGCTGGCCGATGCCTACAGACAAGGAAAGGATAAGGCATGACCTTCGGAAAAGAACTTATTCAGAGCGCCCATGAAGCACTGGCAATCGCAGAAGGCCGCGCGGAACCTGCCGCCGTTTTCGTCCCGGAAACCATCGACGTGGCGGCTATCCGCAAGCGCCTGAAACTCTCGCAATCGGAGTTTGCCAAGCGGTATGGCCTGCCCGCCGGAACCATCAAGGATTGGGGGTTTTGTCGCAAATTTCCAAACAGTCTGAAAGGGTCTGAGCGCTGGACATAATTATGCAGCGAGCCTCGCAAAGGTCTGGAACGCCGAGGCACCGTTAGCCGGGATCTGCCCCTTGCGTATCATGTGCGCGGTCTCGATCCCGGCGACTGTGGCGATGGCCGAATGGAAGGCCTTGAAGCCCATCATTGGCCGCGTGATCCGCTTGATGAAGCGATGGTCTTGCTCAATGATGTTGTTCAGATACTTGACCTGCCGGACCTCGATCATTCGACCAATGCCGGTGAATTTCAGGATCACGTTCACCGCCTCAAGGCCCGCCAGATTGGCGCCGCTCTTGTCGATGACAACCCTCTCGGGCACGCCGTGCGTTTCTATGGCCTGCTTGAAGAAGCGCCGGGCGGCGGTGAGATCGCGCCGTTCAGCAAGCATGAAGTCGAGCGTTTGCCCGTCGCGATCCACAGCGCGATAGAGGTAGCACCAACGGCCCTTCACCTTGATGTATGTTTCATCCATCCGCCAAGAGCTAGCCGTCGGTCGTTTCCTGGCTTGTGCCCTCGCGGCGATCAGCGGAGCGAATTTCACCACCCAGCGGTTCAGCGTGGCGTGGTCTACCGTGACGCCCCGCTCACCGAGAATTTCCTCAAGATCACGATAGGAGACGGCATAGCGAACATAAAAGAACACCGCGTAAAGGATCACCGACTTCGGATAATGCACGCCCTTGAATTCGATCACGCCCCGAGCCTCTCCCCAACTACCCGAAAACAATGGCATATCAAAGGTCATCGAAGAACCAGAAACTTTGCGACACTGCCTGCCAAGGTGAGCGAAACCAGCGTCTGGCAGTTGGCGTTCTTGCCGAGTGCCGAACCATATTGTGGCGCCACGCCGACCGAATGATGGCCCTTCTCGGGCAAGGCCGTATCGTCCATGATCAACCAGGCATTCTCGCCTCCGACCTGTCGGTCAGCCTCGGCGAGCAGCGCCCTCTCCAGTGGAGCTTCGTCCCACACGCCGCTGCCGATGAAATGGTGCAACCGGTCGTAGCTGACCTCACCATCCCGCGCGGCCATCGGCTGCACGCTCTTACGATCACCCGGGCCAATCAGGCCTGCAATGTATGCTGGACAAATCCGTCCGCGCGCCTTGTTACGCAACGCCGCAACAAACGGCACAAGCCACGTATCCAGTTCGCTCCGCCAGTCCGCTTCCATCGCCAGCCCCCTGAAAAGCTGGCTCCCCATGAATCAGGGAATTTGCCTCTTGAAAATTCCCAAAATCACAATCTGCCAAAGTAGTGTTAGGTCATGTTGACAAATGGCGGAGCCA
>NZ_AEPN01000029.1:0-51849 GCF_000185925.1 Paracoccus sp. TRP
CGGGTCACGTCTCGACGGAAATCAACATGTCGGCGGAAATGGTCCAGCGGTACTGCCGTCACGAGGACACGAAGGCCGACGCTCACACCATTCTGAGGGATTATCGTGAACGCAAACGGTAAAACTTCGCAAAACTGGACAGCAGAAGCCCAAGGAAAACAGCGCCGCATGAGGGGAATAATAAAGTGCAGGATTCTGTTGCCAGGCTCCTGCGGGCCCCGCCTTACGCTGCTAGGCGCAAGGGCTTAAGTTTCGGTTACCCGAGCTGCTTACGCAGCCAGAGCGACCGGAGCACGGTTGTCGTTGGCAACTGTACTTTTTGCACCGATAACGGTGGTAGCTCACCGAGACAAAGCAACAGCTTTAGACGTTCGTCGATCCTGTTTCGGCCCCAGATGCCCCCAACGAGGGTTTTTGGTGGAGCCGCCGGGTACCGCCCCCGGGTCCGATCCGCTTATTACCTGCGCGTTTATGCCCATAGCCCGGGCGAACCCGAGCAGGCGGAATATAGGCGCGGCCCAGCAGACACGCAAGGGAGCGGATGTCAGGGAGATGGGGCCGACCGCCGCTGCATACCTGACTGGCCGGTCATTACCGCATAGGGAGGAACACGTGCCGGTGAGTTCCGTGCTGAGGAAATCGACCGTCGTCCACACGGGCACCCATCTGTGGCGTGATCCCGCTCACATCGTCCGGGATCCCATCCCGCGTTTACGTCGAACGTGTGGGTGATGCGCGCGGCCAGGATGCGCTGACCGGTCTATCGCCACGCGTGCGGGGAACATTCTGCAAAATCACCGCTTGGGCGGCGGTTATTTGGCTTGTTCCCGCGCGGTAGCTGATGCGCCCTGCCGGGGCAGAGCGCATCAGGCGGCGATCAGAAGCCGGCCTTGATTTTTTCGAACTCTTGCAGCTGACGCTCGCGCTGCTGGGGATCGTTCGGGGTTTGCGAAAGAATCGGGGCGTCGACGGGCGAAAGCCCCTCTTGCACCGCAGGCTCGTCCTTGATCGTCTCCATGGCGACGTTGGAGGTGTGGCCATAGCCGATCGTGTCAAGCAGGCCCTTGCCTGCCTCGGGTGCCAGCCAAGCGTTGATAAAGTCATAGGCCTTGTCTTCCTTGCCCGGCCCGTTCTTGAGGTTGATGAACCCGCAGAAGAAGGTCGAGCTGCCTTCTTTGGCCGCACGCTGGAAACCGACCGGGAAGCCGTCGTTTTCCAGCAGAACCACCGCGTCGTTCCAGGACCAGGCCACATCTACCGCGCCCGATGCCATCAGCTGTGCCTGTTCGGCCGGATCGGCCCAATAGGCGGCGACGTTCTGATGGGCCTGACGCAGCCAGTCGGCGGCCGCCTTGAACTGTTCATCCGTCACCTGCGTCCAATCCGTGGTGCCGGTGGCGAGATAGGCCAGCGCCCAGGTATCGTCGGCCGAATCGGGCAGCGAGGTGCGGCCCTGATATTTCGGGTCGATAAAGACGTTCAGGCTGGCGACATCCTCGGCCGGGACGGTGTCCTTGTTATAGGCGATGGCGGTCGCACCCCAGTCGGTCGGGATGTACCAGACGCCCTGATCGTCCTTGAAGATCGGAGAATTCAGGAACTTCGCGTCGATGGTCTCGAACGCAGGGATCTTCGAGACGTCCCAGGGCTCGATCAGGCCGGCATCACGGTATTTCGACACCATCTGCGAGCAGGGGTGGGCGACATCCGCCTTGAAGCCGGACGAGAGCTTTTGATAGGCCTCGTCATCATCGCCGTAAAAGGCGAAGGTCGGGCTGTCGCCATGCTGGTCGATATAGCCCTGAAAGATCACCGGCTCTTCGAACCCGGCCCAGTCAAAGACCGTCAGTTCAGGATCGGCGGCCCATGCAGCGGTCAGGCTGGAACTGGCCAGCGCAAGGGCAAGGGCGGGGAAGCGGAGAGGTTTCATGTCGGAGCTTTCCTTGAGGCACTCTGGCTTGACGCTAGCCGCCTCACGCCAAGCTCGCAAGCATGACAGAGCCTACCAGCGGCCCGAGGCCCCGCCACCGCGCGATGAGCCGCCGCCAAAGCCCGGGGACCCGCCCGAGTGGCTGCGATAGCCCGGTGTCCGCTCGCTGCGCAGCACGGTGCCGGTCGGTCCATACCAGACGGTCTGCGGGCGCAGACGCTCACGGCTTTCGGACCAGCCGCAGGCCGGGCACCGCCGCGTCACGGTTTCATGCGAGACCATATGCCCGCCTTCCGGCAGCGGGGTCTCAAGGGGGGTGGCCTGTGTCTCCAGTCCACGCCGGCGGCATTGCGGGCAGCGATTGCGCCGCCATGCCTGCCGCGCAATGCCGCCAAGGATCACAAGCCACGCCCCGCCGAACAACAGTGGCACGATGCGGTCGACAATGCTTGTTTTCGGGGCGCGGACCGGCTGTCCTGCCGCTGTCGGTCGGGCGATCAGGTCGATTGCTGCCAAGGTGCCTTCGCGGATGCCGCGCGACATTTGCCCGTCACGAAAGGCAGGCAGCATGGTGTTGCGCATGATTTCCTGGGCAAGGATGTCGGCGTCGTTTTCATAGCCGCGTCCCAGCTCGATCCGCGCTTCGCGGTTTTCAGACAGCACCAGCACCATGAAGCCGTCGTTGCGGGTCGCGTCGCCGACGCCCCAATGGTTGAAAAGCCGGGTGGCAAAGGCTTCAAGCCCGTCCGTGCCGCCGTAGCGGGCGCGGTCAGGCAGGGTGACGACCGTGCCCTCGACCCCGGTTTGATCGCGCAGGGCGGTCAGCGCCCCATCAAGCGCCCGGGCATCTTCGGGTGTCAAAAGCCCGGCAAAGTCGTTGATCTGCGGGTCCTGCCAGTCAGGCAGCGTTTGCGCCCCGGCGGGTGTCAGCATCGCAAGCCAGAGGGCCGCCATCATCCATGCTGCCACCAGAAAAAGGCGCGGCCTGCGTTCGGGGGTAAGCGTCCGATCCGGCATCCGCGCGCCCCTCATTCCGGCAGGATCTCGGGTCCGCCGGTGATCTGCGGGTCGGGCTGGCCAATCAGTCGATCGTCACGGCCCCTGAACTCGACCGACCGCAGGATGGTCTGGATTGCGGCAATCCGGGCGCGGCGTTTGTCATCGGCGCGGATTACCGTCCAGGGCGCGATGCCTGAGTGACTGCGCAGCAGCGTGTCGCGGATCGCCGCGCTGTAATCGTCCCATTTCGCCAGCCCGTCGACGTCAATCGAGCTGAGCTTCCATTGCTTCAGCGGATCACGCTCGCGCGCCAGGAAACGGCGCAGCTGCTCGGCCCGGCCAACCTCGAGCCACAGTTTGACCAGGATAACCCCGTCATCGACCAGCATGTTTTCAAACAGCGGCAGTTGGCGAAAGAAGGTCTCACGTTGCGCATTCGAGCTGAAGCCAAAGACTTTTTCGACCACACCGCGGTTGTACCAGCTGCGGTCGAAAAGCGCGATCTCGCCCCGGGCGGGCAGCCAATCGACATAGCGCTGGAAATACCACTCATCCGCCTCGCGCTCGTTGGGTTTCGGCAGCGCGACGATATAGGCTGAGCGCGGGTTTAGGTTCTCGCGCACGCGCTCGATCGTGCCGCCCTTGCCGGCAGCGTCGCGCCCCTCGAACAGCACGATCATGCGCTTGCCCTCGCGGATGACGTCATGCATCAGCCGCACGAGCTGCAATTGCAGCCCGGCCATCTGTTCATCATAGTCCTTGCCCTTCATTTCCTCGGGGTAAGGATATGATGGGTCAAGCACCTGTTTGTCCTTGCCTGCCGCGATGGCCTTGCGCAGCGCGGCGGGGGCGTCCTTTTCCAGATAGCGCGTGATGGCGCCGACGAAAGGCAGGTCCGGCAGATTGTCATTTGCGTCTTTGCCGTTCCGTGTCATGGGATCATGCCTCGCCGATGCGGTTCAGGTCAAAATAGGTCGTCTGATAGATCTCGTTGATCCAGTTACCGTAAAGCAGATGCGCATGGCTGCGCCAGCGGTTCATCGGTGCCTGCGACGGGTCGTCGTCGGGGTAGTAATTCACCGGCACGTCGATCGGCTTGCCTGCCGCGACGTCGCGGTCGTATTCGTCCTTCAGCGTCGTGCTGTCATATTCAAAGTGGTTAAAGACATAGAGCGCGCGATGCGCCGCATCCTCGATCAGGCAGGGCCCGACCTGATCTGATGCGATCAGCGTCTTTAGCCCCGACCTTGCATCGACGTCGGCCTGGCTTACCTCGGTCCAGCGGCTGACAGGGACCAGCACATCATCGGAAAAGCCCCGCAGATAGGGGCTGGCCGGCGCAAGGTTGCGGTGGCGGAAACAGCCAAAGGCCTTTTCCTGCAATATGTGTTTCGGCAGCCGGTTAAAGTGCCATGCCATCGCCATGCCGCCCCAGCAGACGCCAAAGGTCGAATGCACATGGGTCTGGGTCCAGTCAAAGACCCGCTTCAACTCATCCCAATAGGTGACTTCTTCAAAGGGCAGGTGCTCGACCGGCGCGCCAGTGATGATCAAGCCATCGAATTTTTCGCCCGTCGCCTCGACCTCGCAAAAGCGGCGGTAGAAGGCTGCCATGTGATCAGCGGCGGTGTTGCGGCTTTCATGATCCGACATGCGGATCAACTGAAAGTCGATCTGCAACGGCGTCGCGCCGATCAGCCGGGCGAACTGGTTCTCGGTCTGGATCTTTTTCGGCATCAGGTTCAGCAGCCCGATGCGCAGGGGCCGGATATCCTGGGTCGCGGCCCGGCCCGGCGACATGACCATGACGCCTTCGTTCGACAGGATGTCAAAGGCAGGCAGGTCATTAGGCAGGGTGATGGGCATCATGCGTCCTTTCAGTCGGTGACTGTCTTTCGATCGCCTGGCCGATCAGGGCGATCAGATCCTCCGGGGTTTTTACGGTCGCGACCTCTTCGGCCAGCAGCGTCACGCCGCGCCGGGCCATGGCCTCGTAACGGGGCTGGCGATGCGCAAGCGCCCGGGCATAGGTCCAGCGGATAAAGTCGTCGGGGTTGACCTGATCCTCGCGCAGGCCCTTTTCGACCCGGTAATCGGTCCAGGCGCGGTCAAGGAACGCGGGCTGGTAATACATCGGTTTCGGCGCGCGGTCGAAGCGGCGCACCAGTTCCTCGGTATGCGCGTCCGAACCCTTGATCCAGATCAGCAGTAACTCCCGTTCCAGCGCATCAAGCACCGGGTCGCCATCAGCGAACGGCTCCACCACTTCGCAGACCGAGCCGCCAGAGTCGCAAACGAAATGCTCAAGCCCGTAGATTTCTTCGGCACGGCGGATGAAATGCCCGGTGTCCAGCAATGCCGCGATCTCGGCGGTGCGGTGCTGGGCCTGGCGGCGCATGTATTCTTCGAACTCAAGTCCGCCGCGGGTGACGCTGCCCGGTTTGCCCAGATAGGTCGACAGCGGCGCAAGGTTCTCGAAGGTGATGTTCGAGGCGATATAGACCGAATCCGACAGCAGCAATTCGCGCAGAAAGGGGACCTTCATCGCCTCGCGCTTGAAGTTGTCGGCAATAAGCTCGCCCATGTAGCGGGTGCCGATGCGGTAATCGACCGAATAGTGGAACCAGTCACCCGAGGCGCGCAGCATCGAGGCAAGGAAAGTCTTGCCCAGACCCGACATGCCAAAGAACAGCACGCGCTTTTTCGGGGCGGCCAGCCATTCGGCTTTGGTCTGGTACAGCATGGGCCTTCCTTTTGCTGGGCTTGGCGATAGTTAGTCCCCCAAGGGGCCGAGGAAAAGGGGGCCGTGCAAGCTGGCCCTGATCCTGCGGCGGGGGTGCCGCACAGACCTGCGGCCTGTCACCTGCTGGCGGGCTCAGCGCGATGTGATCCGCCCCTGTCGCCGCGTCAGTGAATCCGCAGTAGCGTCGGACGGCCAATCGCGCTATGCTTTCAGTCAGACCCGGCAAACGGGCGATCAATTCGAGGCAGTGACGGCGGTATCCCATGACCGAGATGGTCTTTGGCACCACGCCCGTGCGGGCTGGTGATCCGATTCTTCCCCGATGGTGGCGCACGGTGGACCGATGGTCCCTGGCCTGCGTGCTGGGGCTATTTGCGGTGGGGCTTCTTTTGGGGCTGGCGGCTTCGGTGCCGCTTGCCGAAAAGAACGGCCTGCCGCAATTCTATTACGTCAGCCGTCAGGCGGTCTTTGGTGCCATGGCGCTGGGGGTGATGTTGGTCGTCTCGACCTTTTCGCCCCGGCAGGTGCGTCGGCTTGGGGTCCTGTGCTTTGCCGTTGCAATGGCGGCGATCCTGCTTTTGCCCTTTATCGGCACAGACTTCGGCAAGGGCGCGGTGCGCTGGCTGCGGCTGCCGGGTGGCATGTCGGTGCAGCCGTCCGAGTTTCTGAAGCCCTGCTTTGTCGCCATCTGCGCATGGTTCATGGCAGCAAGCCAGGAGGTCGGAGGTCCGCCCGGCCGTGCCTATTCGGCGGTGCTGGCAGGCGTGGTCGTGGTGCTGCTTGCGCTGCAGCCTGACTTTGGTCAGGCCTCGCTGGTGCTCTTTTCGTGGTGCGTGATGTATTTCATCGCCGGCGCGCCGCTTTATCTGCTTTTCGGCGTGCTTGGCATGGCGATGATGGGGGGCGTCTTTGCCTATGGCGCCTCTGATCACTTTGCCCGCCGGATCAACGGCTTTCTTGCTGCCGAGGTCGATCCGCGCACCCAGCTGGGCTATGCGACCAACGCCATTCAGGAGGGCGGCTTTTTTGGCGTTGGCGTGGGCGAAGGCTCGGTCAAATGGTCGCTGCCGGACGCGCATACCGACTTTATCATCGCCGTCGCGGCCGAGGAATATGGCCTGATCCTGGTGCTGATCATCATTGCGCTATACGCGACCATCGTTATCCGTTCGCTTCTGCGCCTGCAGAATGAACGCGACCCCTTTGCCCGTATCGCCGGGACGGGACTTGCCTGTGCCTTTGGCGTGCAGGCGCTGATCAACATGGGGGTTGCGGTGCGGCTGCTGCCTGCCAAGGGCATGACGCTGCCCTTTATCAGCTATGGCGGCAGTTCGGTCATCGCTTCGGGGATTGCGGCGGGGATGCTGCTTGCGCTGACCCGCACCCGTCCTCAGGGTCGCATTGGCGACGTGCTGGGCCGAGGTCGGGGATGAGCGCCGTACAGACTCAAGGCCAGCCGCTCTGCCTGATTGCAGCAGGCGGTACCGGAGGCCATATGTTTCCCGCTCAGGCGCTGGCCGAGGTCCTGCTGGAACGCGGCTGGAGGGTAAAGCTGTCCACCGATGAACGCGGCGCGCGTTATGCCGGGGCCTTTCCGCAAGAGGTCGTGCGCGAGGTCGTCAGCTCGGCCACCACCGCACGTGGCGGGGCGCTGGCCAAGCTGGCCGTGCCGTTCCGCATTGGGGCGGGGGTCCTTGCCGCTATCCGCGCGCTGCGTGCCGACCGGCCCGCCGTGGTCGTAGGCTTTGGCGGCTATCCGACCATTCCGGCCATGTCGGCGGCGCTGGCGCTGCGGATCCCGCGCATGGTTCATGAACAGAACGGCATCATGGGGCGCGTCAACGCAGCTTTTGCCCGCCGCGTTGATCGCGTCGCCTGCGGCACCTGGCCGACCCGGTTGCCATCCGGGGTGAAGGGCCTCCATACCGGCAACCCGGTGCGACAGGCGGTGCTGGATCAGGCGGGGGCTGCCTATACGCCTGCCTCCGAAGAGGGGGCGCTGAACCTTCTGGTCATTGGCGGCAGTCAGGGCGCGCGCGTGCTTTCCGACACCGTGCCCGCTGCCGTCGCCGGCCTGCCTGATGCGATGCGCGCCCGGCTGTCGGTCAGCCATCAGGCCCGCGCCGAGGATGTCGAGCGCGTGACCGCTGCCTATCTAGCCGCCGGCATTCCCGCCGAGGTGCGCCCGTTTTTCGAGGACGTGCCGCAACGGCTTGCCTCGTGCCAGTTGGTGATCAGCCGAGCCGGCGCCTCGTCGATTGCGGATATCACTGTGATCGGCCGTCCGGCCATCCTGATCCCTTATGCCGCCGCCACCGGGGACCACCAAAGCGCCAATGCCCGTGCGCTGGCGGATTCGGGCGCGGCGATCCTTTTGCCCGAATCCGTGCTTGACGCCGAAAGCCTCAGGCGCGACATGCGGGATATCCTTTCCGACAGCGCCCGCGCCACCGGCATGGCAGCGGCGGCGCTTTCGCTGGGTCGCCCGGATGCGGCGCAGCGCCTTGCAGATCTAGTGACGGAACTGACCCGATGAACGCAGCGACCAAACTTCCCGGCGAACTGGGCCCCATCCACTTTATCGGCATCGGCGGCATCGGCATGTCTGGTATCGCCGAAGTGCTGATGACGCTGGGCTATACGGTTCAGGGGTCGGATGCGAAACGCTCAAGGATCACCGACCGGCTTGAGGCCCTTGGCGCCACCGTTTTTGAAGGGCAGAGAGCCGAGAATATTGGCGATGCGGGCGTCGTCGTCATCTCGACCGCGATCAAGAAGGGCAACCCCGAACTGGAAGAGGCGCGCCGCCGCGGTCTGCCCGTCGTGCGCCGGGCCGAGATGCTGGCCGAACTGATGCGGCTGAAATCCAACGTCGCCATTGCCGGGACCCATGGCAAGACCACGACGACGACCATGGTGGCGACCCTGCTGGACGCCGGCGGTTTTGACCCGACCGTCATCAACGGCGGCGTGATCCACGCCTATGGTTCGAACGCCCGTGCCGGGGCTGGCGAATGGATGGTGGTCGAGGCTGATGAATCGGATGGCTCGTTCAACCGTCTGCCCGCGACCATCGCCATCGTCACCAATATCGACCCCGAGCATATGGAGCATTGGGGCAGCTTTGACGCGCTGCGCAAGGGCTTTCAGGATTTCGTCTCGAACATTCCCTTTTATGGCCTTGCCGTCTGCTGCACCGATCACCCCGAGGTGCAGGCGCTGGTCGGCCGGTTGACGGACCGCCGCGTTGTCACCTTTGGCTTTAACGCTCAGGCCGATGTGCGGGCGATGAACCTGCGCTATGAGGACGGAGTAGCACATTTCGATATCGCTCTGCAGGCCGAGGCCGATCTGAATGGCGGCGATGTCCCGGTGATCGAGGGCTGCACCCTGCCGATGCCGGGCGATCATAACGTCTCGAATGCGCTTGCGGCCGTGGCGGTCGCCCGCCATCTGGGCATGAAGCGTGCCCAGATCCGCGAGGCGCTGGCCCGGTTCGGAGGCGTTGGCCGCCGCTTTACCCGCGTTGGCGTGGTGAACGGGGTCACGATCATTGATGATTATGGCCATCATCCGGTCGAAATCGCGGCGGTGCTCAAGGCCGCGCGGCAGGCGACCAAGGGACGCGTCATCGCAGTGCACCAGCCGCATCGCTATTCGCGGCTGTCGAGCCTGTTTGACGATTTCTGCACCTGCTTCAACGAGGCCGACGTCGTTGGCATTGCCGAGGTCTATGCCGCGGGCGAGGACCCGATCCCCGGTGCCTCTCGCGATGATCTGGTTGCGGGGTTGATTGCCCATGGCCATCGCCATGCCCGGGCTGTGATCGACGAAACCGATCTGGCGCGGCTGGTCCCCGAACAGGCGCGGCCCGGCGATATGGTGGTCTGCCTTGGGGCGGGCACTATTTCGGCCTGGGCGAATAATCTGCCCGAACTTCTGGCGGAGAAAGCGGCGTGATCGCCCTTGCAAGCCATCCTGCCACAGCGGCGCTTGCTGCTGTCCTTTGGGGCGTGATGGCCTGTCTCTTGCCCTTTGTGCGGCTGCGCTGGCGCTATTCGGCCTTTTGGACGCTGGTTCTTTGCGGGGTGCCGGTGCTGGGCTGGCTGACCTATCTGTGCGGGCCGGGTTTTGGCGTGCTGTTCTTTGCACTTGGCCTGTCCCTGCTTGTCTGGCCGCCGTTTGACCCCCGGCGTCGGCGCCGTGCGCTGGTCCAGCGCGGTCTGCGCTGAGCGCGAGGCTATGGGAGAGGTCTGGCTGATCGTCGCCGGGGTCGTGGTGCTGACCGGCATCATTGGCGCATTGCGGGTTGCCGCCCGGACCGGAGGCAAGCTTGCGATCGACTTTGCCTTGCTGCTTGGCTCGGCCCTGTTGTGCTACATGATCGGCGCAAGCAAGACCGGCGGTCATTTGCCCGGCCTTGCGGGCATGCTGATGAGTCTGCTGATGCTGATCGCGGCAGGTGGGCTGCTGCTGGGGGCAGGGGTGCGCTGGCTCTTTGACGGGATCGCCCGGTCAGCGCCGAAACGCCCACCCGTCGGCAGCTGGGACATCTGGCTGTTGCTGGTCCTGTCGACCCTGGCGGTGGGTTTCAGTATCGCTGAGTGACTGCTTTCCCCTGGCTGCATTGACGGCATCCGCAACGCTGATTAACGAACCGACATGACCCAGACGCTTCCTTCGCCGCGCGGCGCACTGACCCCGAACCGAGTTCTTGCCGATCTGACCTGGCTGCGCGTCGGGGGCCCTGCCGATTGGCTGTTCCAGCCCGCGGATGAGGCCGATCTGGCCGATTTCCTGGGTGATCTCGATCCCGAGTTGCCGGTTTTCCCGATGGGCGTCGGATCGAACCTGATCGTGCGCGACGGCGGTATTCGTGGTGTGGTGATCCGGCTGGGACGTGGCTTCAACGCCATTTCATGCCAGGACGGGACTGTTACCGCCGGGGCAGCCGCGCTTGACGCCCATGTCGCGCGCCGCGCGGCCGAGGCGGGGCTGGACCTGACCTTTCTGCGGACCATTCCCGGCAGTATTGGCGGTGCGGTGCGGATGAATGCGGGCTGTTATGGTTCTTATGTCGCAGATCACCTGATCTCGGTCCGTGCCGTCGCCCGTGACGGCAGTCTGCACGAAATCCCGGCCGCGGATCTGCGCCTGGCCTATCGCCATTCGGAAATTCCCGAAGGCTGGGTGATCACCGAGGCCCGCTTTCGCGCCGGGCAGGGTGACCCGCAGGCACTCGCGGCCCGGATGGATGAGCAGCTTGCCCGTCGTGACGCAAGCCAGCCCACGCGCGACCGCAGTGCTGGCTCGACCTTCCGCAATCCGGCAGGCTATTCCTCGACCGGCCGTGCCGATGACAGCCATGAATTGAAGGCATGGCGCCTGATCGACGAGGCGGGCTTGCGCGGCCACCGCCTGGGCGGTGCGCAAATGTCTGAAAAGCACCCCAATTTCCTGCTGAATGCCGATGGCGCCACGGCCGCCGACCTTGAGGCGCTAGGCGAGCTGGTGCGCCGGAAGGTGCGCGAGACGAGCGGCCATCAACTGGAATGGGAAGTCATTCGTATTGGTGAGCCGTAACTTGCCTGCCTGTCCCGAAATATCGCGCCCGATGCGAAAAGGGACTTTTGTGATTCGGCCATAACAGCTATCCTCACCGAACAAATACCCGGATCAACCGGGGACATGAGGCGGAAATTGGCGGGCAGGTCGAGCAGGACAGCCCCGAAAGTCGTGGTCCTGATGGGCGGCCCCTCGGCAGAGCGCGAGGTGTCACTGTCCTCTGGGCGTGAATGCGCGAAGGCGCTGCGGCAGGCGGGCTTTGAAGTCGTGGAACTGGATGCGGGCAGGGATCTGCCCGCGCGTCTGGCCGAGTATGCGCCTGACGTGGTCTTTAACGCGCTGCACGGCCGCTGGGGCGAGGATGGCTGCGTTCAGGGCCTGCTAGAGTGGCTGGGCTATCGCTATACGCATTCGGGCGTGCTGGCCTCGGCGCTGGCCATGGATAAAAGCCGCGCCAAACAGGTGCTGCGCCTTGCCGGGCTGCCGGTCATGGATAGCGTGATCGCCTTGGCCGATGAGGTGCGCACCCGTCATGTCATGGCCCCGCCCTATGTGGTTAAACCGAATGACGAGGGCTCTTCGGTCGGCGTGTATATCGTGCACGAGGCCGCGAACGGTCCGCCACAGCTCTCGGACCAGATGCCCGCGCGGGTGATGGTGGAAACCTATGCCCCGGGCCGGGAACTGACCGTCGCTGTGCTGAGCGACCGTGCGCTTGGCGTCACCGAGATCGTGACCAGAGGCTGGTATGATTATGATGCCAAATACAAGCCCGGCGGTTCGACCCATGTGATCCCGGCTGATATCCCGGCCGAAATCGCCGCCGCCTGCCGCGACTATGCCGTCCGCGCGCATCAGGCGCTTGGCTGCCGGGGGCTTACCCGGACGGATTTCCGCTGGGACGAAAGCCGCGGGCTGGACGGGCTGATCATCCTTGAGGTGAATACCCAGCCCGGCATGACGCCCACCTCTCTGGCCCCGGAACAGGCGGCCCATACTGGTATGGACTTTCCCGCGCTTTGCCGCTGGATCGTCGAGGAGGCGCTGTGCAGGGCCTGAATCCCTTTCACCGTGGGCATGGTGACGGTGGCCGTCCGGCCCCGGTGCGGCACGTTCCTGCGCGTCCTGCCCCGGCGCTGAACCGCGCACCGCGTCGCGATCCTGCGCCTTCGCGCCTTGCCTATCGCCTGAACCGGATGATGCTGCGTCCGCTGGTGCGGCGGCTTGTCCATATCGGCCTGCCGGCCTTTCTGGCGGCAATGGTCGCGGGGCTGTGGCTTTCCGATGAAACGCGCCGCGCCAATCTGACCGGTGGTATCAACGCCATCGTTGATCGCATCCAGCACCGCGAGGAGTTCATGGTCAAGATGATGACCATCGAAGGGGCCTCGCCGGTCGTGGACAAGGGCTTGCGCGCCATGTTGCCGGTCGATCTGCCGGCCTCCAGCTTTGACATCGACCTTGAAAAGCTGCGCGAGCGGGTGCTGAAGCTTGACGCGGTCGAGGCGGTTGATCTGCGCATCAAGCCGGGCGGGGTGCTGTCGGCGGTGGTGACCGAACGGGTGCCGGTGGTGCTGTGGCGCCATGCGCGGGGGATCGAGCTGCTTGACAAGACCGGGCATCGCGTTGCCTCGGTCACCTCGCGTGAGGTGCGGGGCGATCTGCCGATCATCGCGGGTGAGGGCGCAGACCTTGCCGCCCCCGAGGCGCTGGCCCTGATCGACGCGGCCGGGCCGATCCTGCCCCGTCTGCGCGGGCTGGAACGTATTGGAGAGCGGCGCTGGGACTTGGTTCTGGATCGCGGCCAGCGCATCAAGCTGCCCGAAGACAAGGCCCTGCAGGCGCTTGAGCGTGCCATTGCGCTGGACCGCGCCCAGGACATGTTTGAACGCGACATCGCGGTGATCGATCTGCGGCAGGAGGCACGGCCGGTGGTGCGGCTGGGGCTTGAGGCCCAGAACGCCATTCGCCGCGCGCGCGGCCAACCCGAGATCGGGCCTGACGGCAAACCGGTCGAAGCCGCCGGAGAATCCGGTGGAAAGAGCACGAAAAAGAGCGGCTAACAGCTTGGAGAGGCAGGAAGATATGAAGGATCTGTATCAGGGCCAGCGGGCAATGCGAAACATGCGCCGCCAGGCGATGCAGCGCGGCGTCATCGCGGTTCTGGATATCGGGACCTCGAAAATCGCCTGTCTTGTCCTGCAATTCGACGGTCCAAGTCAGTTCCGCGAAACCGATGGCGTCGGCCCTATGGCCGGTCAGTCGAATTTCCGGGTTATCGGTACCGCCACCACCCGTTCGCGCGGGATGCGCTATGGCGAGATCGAGACCATGGCCGAGACGGAACGCGCCATCCGCACGGTGATCCAGTCGGCGCAAAAGGTCGCCGGAACCCGGGTAGATCACGTCATCGCCTGTATCTCGGGCGCGCGTCCGGCAAGCTATGGGCTGGCGGGCGAAATCACGCTGCCTTCGGGCAAGGTCACCGAAACCGACGTGGCGCGGGTGCTGGCCTCATGCGACGTGCCCGATTTCGGGCGCGGGCGAGAGGTGCTGCACGCCCAGCCGGTGAACTTTGCCATCGACGGGCGTTCTGGTCTGTCGGACCCGCGCGACCAGTCGGGCAGCCGCCTGGCCTGCGACATGCATGTGCTGACCATCGACGGTGATGCTGCCGGGAACCTCGTCCATTGTATCCGGCGCTGCGACATGGAGCTGGCGGGCGTGGCCTCGGCCTCTTACGCCGCAGGGCTTGCTGCGCTGGTCGAGGATGAGCAGGAACTGGGCGCGGCCTGTATCGATCTGGGCGGCGGTACCACCGGCGTGTCGGTGTTCATTAAAAAGCACATGATATTTGCCGATGCGGTGCGCTTTGGCGGCGATCTGATCACCCAGGACATCGCCAAGGGTCTGCGCGTCAGCTACGCCGTGGCCGAGCGGCTGAAGACCCTGCATGGCGGGCTTGAGGCCACCGGCCGTGATGACCGCGAAATGATCGAACTGGGCGGTTCGACCGGGGACTGGGATACCGACCGCCGCAGCGTCAGCCGTGCCGATCTGATCGGCATCATGCGCCCCCGCGTCGAAGAGATCCTTGAGAAAGTGGGTGAGATCCTTGAGGCAGCGGGGTTTGATTGCATGCCCGCGCGTCAGATCGTCCTGACCGGCGGGTCAAGCCAGATCCCGGGGCTGGACGTCCTTGCCTCGCGCATTCTGGGACAGAATGTCCGTATCGGCCGGCCGCTGCGCATTCAGGGCCTGCCGCATAACGCGACCGCGCCGGGCTTTTCCTCGGCCATCGGGCTGGCGCTGCTGACGGCCCATCCGCAGGATGAATGGTGGGATTTCGACATGCCCGCCGAACATTATCCGGCGCGCAGTCTGCGCCGGGCCTATCGCTGGTTCCGCAACAACTGGTGATCAGGCAGAACCCGGATGCGGTGGTGTGGGCGGGCGTCCCCACCACATGCTGGAGTTTGGGCAAGATACCGCCGAGAACCCCGGCGATTACCGCCATATTTGGTATGCGACCTGTGTTTTTCGGGTGACGCTCGGAGAGAATCTGGCTAGGCTGAGAGCCATAGGGGATTCGACCGGACTGCGCAGATGTCCGGCGCAACAGATGTAAGGCAGGCGAGACATGGAACGGCAGATCCACCTGATGCTGAATGATGACCAGGAACTGAAGCCGCGCATTACCGTCTTCGGCGTCGGGGGCGCGGGCGGAAACGCAGTCAACAACATGATCGAAAAGCAGCTTGAGGGCGTCGAATTCGTCGTGGCGAATACCGATGCGCAGGCGCTGCAGCAGTCCAAGGCTGAAAGCCGCATCCAGCTGGGCCCGAAAGTGACCGAAGGTCTGGGCGCGGGCGCCAAGCCGACCATCGGTGCCAAGGCGGCCGAAGAAACGATCGAGGACATCGTCGATCACCTCATGGGTGCGCATATGTGCTTTATCACCGCCGGTATGGGCGGTGGCACCGGCACCGGCGCTGCCCCGATCATCGCTCAGGCCGCGCGTGAGATGGGCATCCTGACCGTCGGCGTTGTGACCAAGCCCTTCCAGTTCGAGGGCACCAAGCGGATGCGCCAGGCCGAGGAAGGGGTCGAACAGCTGCAGAAAGTTGTCGACACGCTGATCATCATTCCCAACCAGAACCTGTTCCGTCTGGCGAATGAAAAGACCACCTTCACCGAAGCCTTCGCCATGGCTGACGACGTGCTTTATCAGGGCGTCAAAGGCGTGACCGACCTGATGGTGCGTCCGGGCCTGATCAACCTCGACTTCGCCGACGTGCGCGCGGTGATGGACGAGATGGGCAAGGCGATGATGGGCACCGGCGAGGCCTCGGGCGAGAACCGCGCCGTTCAGGCCGCCGAGAAAGCCATCGCCAACCCGCTGCTGGACGAAATCAGCCTCAACGGCGCCAAGGGTGTGCTTATCAACATCACCGGTGGCTATGACCTCACCCTGTTCGAAATGGACGAGGCGGCCGAGAAGATCCGCGAGAAAGTCGATGCCGATGCCAATATCATCGTCGGTTCGACCCTCGACCCCCAGATGGAAGGTTCGATCCGCGTTTCGGTCGTGGCGACCGGCATCGACGCTTCGGTGGCCGAAATCCCGGCCCCGCGCCGTGGTATGCGCGAGCCGCTGACCCAGACCCCTTCGGTCACGCAGAAAGCGGTCGAAGAAGATATCCCGGTTCCCCCGCGCCGTACCGCTCCGGTCGCCGAATCGACCCTGCACCAGCCTGTTGCGCGCCCTCAGCCCACCGCGCCTGCCGCGCAGCACGAAGACGACGACATGCCGCGCCCGGCCTATCAGCCGGAACTGCGCCAGACCCCCGCTGCGCCTCAGGCCGGCGATGTTCTGAACGGTGACGCTGGCGGTTTTGTCGCGCCGACCCGCCGCCCGCAGGCCCCGGCCGGTACCCCGTCGGACGAGGTGATGCAGCGTCTTGCGCGCGCCGTGCAAAAGGCGCCTGAGCGTCAGGCCGCCCAGCAGGCGGCCGCCGAGCAGCCGCGTGGTCAGGGCCGCATGGCCGGTCTCAGCCGGATGCTTGAGCGCATCTCGGGTCATACCGAACAGGCGGAAAAGCCCGCGCCCTCGACCATCGCCGAACGTGTCAGTGAGCGTGTGGCTGCGCGGAATCGCAGCGGTTTTGATGCTGGGTTCGATGATCTGGCCAGCCCGGATCGTTCGGACGACAATGTTGAAATTCCCGCGTTCCTGCGCCGTCAGGCCAATTGAGCAGATCACAAAATTTCTGTGGCAGAATCATGGGGGACCGCTTCGGCGGTCCTTTTTATTTGCAAAATCAATGGTCTGCCCGGGTCTTGAGGCTATGTTACAGTCCGGGGGAGTGATTGTTTCACGCCGTTACAAAACGTTAATTGAGCAATCTGCAGGGCGTGCCTAACTCAATCTGGCGGCCGTGGGGAGATTCTCCCGGCGCGGGTCGTCAACAGAGAACGGCGGGGAAGAACATGCAGATCACCATTGCTCAGAAAGCGCAGTTCCGTGGCGTCGGGCTGCATTCCGGTGCAGCCGTGCGGCTGGTGATCCTGCCTGCGCCGGTGGATCATGGCATTGTGTTCGTGCGTACCGATCTGGACGGCGCCCGCATTCCTGCCCGTTGGGACCATGTGACGCCCTCGCAGCTTTGCACCCTGCTCGACAATGGCGAGGGGGCGACAGTCTCGACGGTCGAGCATGTGATGGCGGCGCTGACCGGGACCGGAATCAACAACGCTGTGGTCGAGGTGAACGGACCCGAGGTGCCGATTCTGGACGGTTCCTCCGCACCCTTCGTGCGTGGCATTCTTGAGGCGGGTCTGCGGCAGCAGAACGCCCCGCTGCGCGCCATTCGCGTACTGCGCGAGGTCGAGGTTCAGCAGGGTGAGGCTTATGCACGCCTGTCTCCTGCCGATCACCTTGAGATCCATTTCGACATCGACTTTGTCGATGCGGCCATCGGCCATCAGGAAAAGCGACTCGACATGGCCAACGGCACCTTCGTGCATGAGCTCATGGACAGCCGCACCTTTTGCCGCAAGGCAGACGTGGTGAAGATGCAGGAAAGCGGTCTGGCGCTTGGCGGTACCTATCTGAACGCCGTGGTTTTTGATGGCGACAAGGTGCTGTCGCCGGGTGGGCTGCGCCACCGGGACGAGGCTGTACGCCACAAGATGCTGGATGCGGTCGGCGATCTTGCGCTGGCCGGGGCGCCGCTGCTGGCGCGCTACACAGGCCACCGCGCGGGCCATGCCATGACCAACCGGCTGCTGCGGGTCCTGTTTGCCCAGCCGGATGCCTGGGAATGGGTGACGCTGACCCCGACGATGGAAAGCCGGCTGCCCGGTGCAGGGGTGCTGGCCTCGGCTCAGCGAATCGCTGCTGCTACCCGTCAGCTGGCCGTCGCCTGAAGGTGATGGCCGGCTTCAGCCTGCATCGCTGTTTTTCCGGTTTTGGCATTTTGCGCAACCAGATTTTCTGTGCTAGGACGACCAGGCTGCACGGGCTGTTTCCTGATGCGGCGGCATGAATTTCTGACGGGCAGGGTAGAATGACAGGCATCAGATCGGGTTCCTTGGTCGCGGCTGTGCTGTCGTTGGGCCTTCTGGCAGGATGCGCGGGCGGGGGCGGCAAAGAACCCGAATCGTTCGAGAACTTCACTGCCGAAGAAATCTACAAGCGCGGCGAGTACGAGCTTGAGAATTCGCGCAAGCCCAAGGATGCGGTGAAGTATTTCTCTGAGGTCGAGCGGCTTTACCCTTATTCCGAATGGGCCAAGCGTGCGCTGATCATGCAGGCCTATTCCTACCACCGTGCCCGCCAATACGAAGAGGCGCGGGGCGCGGCCCAGCGGTTCATCGACACCTATCCGGGCGATGAGGACGCAGCCTATGCGAAATACCTGCTGGCGCTGTCCTATTACGACCAGATAGACGAGATCGGCCGCGACCAGGGCCTGACCTTTCAGGCGCTGCAGGCGCTGCGCGAGGTGATCGAGCAATATCCCGATACGGAATATGCGCGTTCCTCGATCCTCAAGTTCGACCTGGCCTTTGACCATCTCGCCGCCAAAGAGATGGAGATTGGTCGCTACTACCTCAAGCGCGGCCATTACACCGCTGCGATCAACCGGTTCCGCGTGGTGGTCGAGGACTTCCAGACCACCTCGCACACGCCCGAGGCGCTGATGCGGTTGGTCGAGGCCTATCTGGCGCTGGGTCTGAACGATCAGGCTCAGACGGCGGGGGCGATTCTCGGCCATAACTTCCGCTCCTCGCCCTTCTATGCCGATGCTTATGCGCAGCTGCGCGGTCGCGGCCTGTCGCCCGAGGCGCGTGGCGACAGCTGGCTGACGCGTGTCTATCGGCAGGTCATTCAGGGCAAGTGGCTGTAAGCGGGCGATGCTGCGGCATCTCGATATCCGCGATATGCTGCTCATCGACCGGCTGGAGCTGGAGTTCCGGCCCGGCCTGAACGTGCTGACCGGAGAGACTGGGGCGGGTAAATCGATCCTGCTTGATTGTCTTGGGTTTGTCCTCGGCTGGCGCGGTCGTGCCGATCTGGTCCGGCAGGGCGCGACTCAGGGCGAGGTGACGGCCGTCTTTGACCTGCCGCCCGATCATCCCGCCCGCACCCTTCTGGATGAGGCGGGTTTTCCGGTCTCGGATGAACTGATCATCCGCCGCGTGAACGGTGCCGATGGGCGCAAGACCGGCTGGATCAACGACCGGCGCGCCTCGGGTGAGGTGTTGCGGACCCTGTCCGAGGTGCTGGTCGAGCTGCATGGCCAGCATGATGACCGCGGACTTTTGAACCCGCGTGGCCATCGCCTGTTGCTTGATGCCTTTGCCGGGGCGGACCTTGGCCCGACCCGCGCGGCATGGGCCGCCCGGCGCGAGGCGCGGGCCGCATTGGCTGAGGCCGAGGCCGCTTTGGCAGCTGCCAAGGACGAAGAAGAGTTCCTGCGGCATGCGGTGGCTGAACTCGATAAGCTTGATCCTCAGCCGGGCGAAGAGGACACGCTTGATACCCGCCGCCGCGCCATGCAAGGGGCCGAGCGCATCCGCGAGGACGTGGTTCGCGCCCTGCAGGCGTTGGGCACAGAGGGGGCCGAGGGCGCGATGCTGGACGCCGCGCGCTGGCTTGACGGCGCCGCCGAACGTGCCGAGGGGCGGCTTGAGGGCCCCGCAGCCGCCCTGCAACGGGCGCTGATCGAACTGGGTGAGGCGGTGTCAGGCGTCGAGGCGGCTCTTGATGCGATGGAGTTTGACCCGCGCGAGCTTGAGGCGACCGAAGAGCGGCTTTTTGCGCTGCGGGCGCTGGCGCGCAAACATGGCGTTCTGGCGGATGATCTGGCGGTGCTCGCGGATGAACTGCGTGGCCGTCTGGGTCGGATCGACGCGGGCGAGGATAATATTGCCCGCCTGCGCACCGCCGTAGACGAGGCCGATGCGCATTATGACGCCGCCGCCTCTGACCTTACGCAGCAGCGCATCGCGGCGGCCAAGCGGCTCGATGCCGCGATGGCGGCCGAACTTGCCCCGTTGAAAATGGAACGCGCGGTCTTTGCGACCCTGATATCTGAGGGCGATCCGGGGCCAGAGGGACGCGATATGGTCGCCTTTACCGTTGCGACCAATCCCGGTGCCCCTGCCGGGCCACTGGACCGCATCGCCTCGGGTGGTGAGCTGTCGCGGTTTCTGCTGGCGCTCAAGGTTTGTCTGGCGCGCGGTAATGATGCGCTGGTGCTGATATTCGACGAGATCGACCGCGGTGTCGGCGGGGCTACTGCCGATGCGGTTGGCCGTCGCCTCGCCCGGCTGGCCGAGGACGCACAGGTCCTGGTCGTCACCCACAGCCCACAGGTTGCGGCCTTGGGCGGCCATCATTTCCGGGTGGCGAAGTCGGTTCAGGGCGGCATGACCACTTCAGAGGTGGCGGCGTTGACCGACAGCCAGCGTATCGAAGAGATCGCGCGGATGCTGTCGGGCGAGGAAATCACCCCCGCCGCGAAAGAGGCTGCGCGGTCGTTGCTACGCGGCTGATCGTCGGGCTCTAGTCCATGATCTTGTCGACCTGTCGGATGATGGACAGGACACGCGCGCTTTCCGGATCATAGCGGATCAGTTTTCCATCGACGATGCCATAGCGGCTGCCGGCGGGGGCCTGACTCATTCCGTAAAGGCCGGGGCGCGTCACCTGATGCAGACGTGCGCTATCCAGCTGGTCGCCGACACGCAGCGCCGAGGATTGGGATTGGCCGACGGCCTGTGATTTGCCCGCCCCTTTCGCCTGCCCCGCCGGTTCCGCAAAGCTGGGCGGAACAAGGGCGGTAAGCAGGCAGACGATAAGAATCAGGCTCTGGCGATTGCGTGACATGGGTCCAGCCTAGCACAAGAAGCTTGCTTGTAGGTTAAACGCCGCAAGCTACCGATTGGCTCCCTCACGAATGCGAGAAATCCAGGCCCCCGGGGTGCGGGCGGTGTCAGTCGTGGCGGTGCCTTGCCTCGAATCTTGGCAGCATGGCTGAAAAATCCCTGCCTTTTCCGTCCTCTTCGTCGACAAAGCGGGCGTAAAGCTCGGCGGCAAGCTCACCCATCGGCGTGTCGGCATCGGCGGATTCGGCGGCCTGCTGGCTTAGCCGCAGGTCCTTCAGCATCAACTCGGCGGCGAAACCGGGCTTGTACCCATTATCTGCGGGCGAAGTCGGACCAACCCCCGGTGCCGGGCAATAGGCGTTCATCGACCAGCTGTAACCCGAAGAGGTCGAGACGACATCGAACATCTTTTGCCGGTCCAGCCCCAGTTTGTCAGCAAGGGCAAAGGCTTCGCATGTGGCGATCATGGTCACGCCAAGGATCATGTTGTTGCAGATCTTTGCCGCTTGTCCGGCGCCAGATTCGCCGCAATGGACCGCCTTTTGCCCCATGATGTCGAAAAGCGGGCTGACCTTTTCAAAGGCAGCAGAGCTGCCGCCGACCATAAAGGTCAGCGTGCCGGCGCCTGCGCCCCCGACCCCGCCCGAGACCGGCGCGTCAAGTGCGCCGAGCCCTGCCGCCTGCGCATCGGCCGCGACTGCACGTGCGCTATCCACGTCGACCGTCGAGCAGTCGCACAAGACCGCGCCCGACTGCATGGCGGGGATTACCTCGGCGGCAACGGCACGCAGGATGGCGCCATTAGGCAACATGGTGATGACGACCTCGGCGCCCTGCGCCGCCTCGGGGGCACTGGCGGCCTTGGTCACGCCCTCGGGCATCGGTGCCGCCAGGTCAAAGCCGGTGACCTCATGGCCTGCCTTGGCAAGATTGGCTGCCATTGGGCCACCCATATTGCCCAGACCGATGAATCCGATCTTCATTTGCTCTCCTCCCAGATGAGTTCATCTGCGCCCAGCGGCGCCAGCATTTCTGCGACATGCGCGGGACTCGCGTCGGCGGACCAGCGCGGGTTGCGGTCCTTGTCGATAATCTGCGCCCGCACCCCTTCCAGAAAGTCGCTGCCGGCGGTGGCGCGGGCGGTAAAGCGCAATTCGCGCGCAAGGCTGTCGCGCAGGGTGGCATCCTTGCGTGCCGCCCGCACCAGCGCCAGCGTCGCCGCCATCGACAGGGGCGAGTTGCGGCGCAGGGGTTTCAGGGCGGCCTCATTGCCAGCAGTTTCCAGCGCGGCGACAATCTCGGCCACGGTTTCGCCGGCAAAGGCAGACAGGTCCACCGTTGCAAGCGGCGCCTCGGGCGCGGGGTGGGCGCCGATCGCTGTCACATCGCCGCTTTCGGCCAGCCGCTCGATCAGCGCGGGCCACTCGGCCTCGGGGATATAGCTGTCGGCAAAGCCGGTGAATATCGCATCACCCGCACCCATCCGCGCGGCGGTCAGCCCCAGATATTCGCCGCAGCGGCCCGGAGCATGGCCAAGCAGCCAACTGCCGCCGACATCCGGGATCAGGCCGATGCCGCATTCCGGCATGGCGATCTGGGTCGTGTCGCCGACGATACGATGGCTGGCATGGCCGCCGACACCGACACCGCCGCCCATGACAAAGCCCTGCATAAAGGCGACGATGGGCTTGGGATATTCCGCGATCCGCGCATTCATGATGTATTCGTCGCGGAAGAACTTGCGTCCGACGCGGTGGTCCCCGGCCAGACCGGCGCGATAGACCGCTGCGATATCCCCGCCCGAGCAAAAGGCGCGCTCGCCCTCGGCGTCGATGATGACCAGCGCCACCTCGGGGTCGTCGCGCCATTCCCTAAGCGCGGCGTCGATTGCCAGCGCCATTTCATGGCTCAGCGCGTTCAGCGCCTGGGGCCGGTTAAAGGTCAGCCGTCCGGCGCGGCGGTCCTTGCGGATGATCATATCATTCATTCAGTCACGCTCCGCCAGCAGGGCGCGGCCTATGATCAGCCGCATGATTTCATTGGTGCCTTCCAGAATCTGATGTACGCGCAGATCGCGCACGATCTTTTCCAGCCCGTAATCGGCAAGATAGCCATAACCGCCATGAAGTTGCAGGCACTGATTGGCGACATCAAAGGCGCGGTCGGTCACATGCAGTTTGGCCATGGCGCAGAATTTGGTTGCGTCACGCTCTCCGCGGTCCAGCTTCCACGCCGCCTGGCGCAGAAAGATGCGCGAGGATTGCAGTGCTGTCTCCATCTCGGCCAGACGGAATTGCAGCGCCTGAAACTGGTCGAGCGTCTGGCCAAACGCGCGTCGCTCACCCATGTAGCGCAGCGTCTGTTCAAGCGCGGCCTGAGCGCCGCCAAGCGCGCCTGCCGAGATATTCAGCCGCCCGCCGTCAAGCCCGGCCATGGCATAGGAAAAGCCGCGGCCTTCCTCGCCGATCAGGTTCTCTTCGGGGATGATGCAATCGTCGAACTGGACCTGCGCCGTCGGTTGCGCCTTCCAGCCCATTTTGTGTTCAAGCGCGCCGAAACTAAGGCCGGGGGTGCCGGCCTCGACCACCACCGTCGAGATGCCGCGCGGACCGTCCTGCCCGGTGCGCACCATGACCAGATAGCAATCCGAGTAGCTGCCACCCGAGATAAAGGCTTTGGTGCCATTGAGCTTCCACCCGCCGGGGACACGCTCCGCCCGGGTGCGCAGCGCCGCCGCGTCCGAGCCCGAGCCCGGCTCGGTCAGGCAATAGGAGAACACTTTCTTCATGCTGCACAGGTCGGGCAGCCAACGGGTCTTGTTGGCCCCGGTGCCGAATTTGTCGATCATGCCGCCACACATATTGTGGATCGACAGGAACGAACCGACCGAAGGGCAGGCCATGGCCAGTGCCTCAAAGACCAGTGTCGCGTCCAGACGGCTTAGCCCGGTGCCGCCATGTTCTTCGGCGACATAGACGCCGCCAAAGCCCAGTTCGGCCGCCTTTTGCCACAAGTCGCGGGGGATGGTGCCGGCCTCTTCCCAGGCGCGGGCGTGGGGGGCAATCTCAGTGGCCCCAAAATCCCGGGCCATGTCAAAAATCGCCTGCTGTTCCTCGCTCAGCGCGAAATCCATGCTCACTCCCTCATGTCTTTCGTGTGATATGCCGTGCCGGACATGGCCGGAAAATGTTGCGCAAGTATTGCAAGCCCTGCGCAAAGGGGCGGGGCGGTTGTCCCGGCCCATTCCTGCCCCGGTGGTCCGGGATGGAAGGGGGCGTTTCCACCCCCCTCGCTGCCATCAGTCCATGGCCTTGAAGTTCAGCGCAACGCCGTCCTTGATCCCCGAGAACCAGCGCGCGGTCACTGTCTTGGTCTTGGTGTAAAAGCGGAAGGCGTCCGGGCCATATTGGTTCAGGTCGCCAAATGCCGACTTTTTCCAGCCACCAAAGGTGTAGTAGCTAAGCGGCACCGGGATCGGGAAGTTGATCCCGACCATGCCGACGTTGACGCGGCTGGCAAAGTCGCGCGCCGTGTCGCCGTCGGCGGTATAGATCGCGGTGCCGTTGCCATAGTCGTTGTCCATGACGAGACGCAGCGCATCTTCATAGGTCTTGGCCCGCACGGTCGAAAGCACCGGGCCAAAGACCTCTTCCTTGTAGATGTCCATCTCGGGCGTGACATTGTCAAAGAGCGACGGTCCGCAGAAGAAGCCGTTCTCATAGCCCTGGATTTTCAGCCCGCGGCCGTCCACGACCAGTTTCGCGCCCTGATCCACGCCAGAACCGATCAGGCGGTTGATGCGCTCTTGTGCGGCCTTGGTGATGACGGGGCCGTAATCGACATCCTCGCCAGCGGTATAGGGGCCGACCTTCAGCTTTTCGATCTTGGGCACCAGCCGTTCGATCAGCGCATCGGCGGTCTTGTCGCCGACCGGCACCGCGACCGAGATCGCCATGCAGCGTTCGCCCGCCGCGCCGAATCCGGCGCCGACCAGTGCATCCGCCGCCTTGTCCAGATCGGCGTCGGGCATGATCAGCATGTGGTTCTTGGCGCCGCCAAAGCACTGCGCACGCTTGCCGTTGGTCGCGGCGCGGCCATAGATATATTGCGCGATCGGGGTCGAGCCGACAAAGCCCACCGCCTGAACGGTCGGATGGTCAAGGATCGCGTCGACGATCTCTTTGTCGCCATTGACCACCTGCAGCACGCCATCGGGCAGCCCGGCCTCTTGCGCCAGCTTGGCCAGCATGATCGAGGTCGAGGGCACGCGCTCGGACGGTTTCAGGATCATTGCGTTGCCGCTGGCCAGCGCCGGGCCCATCTTCCACAGCGGAATCATCGCCGGGAAGTTGAAGGGCGTGATGCCCGCGACCACGCCCAGCGGCTGACGCATCGAATAAAGGTCGATGCCCGGGCCGGCGTTGTCGGTATATTCACCCTTGAGCAGCGCCGGGGTGCCCATGCAGACCTCGATAACCTCAAGGCCACGCTGCACATCGCCGCGCGCGTCGGGCAGGGTCTTGCCGTGCTCGCGCGCGACCAGCTCGGCCAGTTGCTCCATATTGTCCTGGATAAGCTGACCGAATTTCATCATCACCCGCGCGCGGCGCTGCGGGTTGGTGGCGGCCCAGCCGATCTGCGCCTTTTCGGCGCTTTTGACCGCGGCGTCCAGCTCTGCCGGGGTTGCCAGCGGCACGCGGGCGATCACTTCGCCGGTGGCGGGGTTATAGACATCGCTAAAGCGGCCCGAGGTGCCTTTGACCTCTTTGCCGTCGATCCAGTGGCTGAGTTCTTCCATGAATGCCTCCCAGGAATGCCAGTCGGAGCGGATGATAGACTTGCAGCATTGCCGAAAAAAGAGGAAGTCTGGCAAAATCGTTTTGCATTTCTGCAAAGGGGTAAGATGGACTGGGACGATCTGCGCATCTTTCTGGCGGTGGCGCGCGCTGACAGCCTGTCGGGCGCGGGGCGCCGTCTGGGCATTGATGCCTCTACCGTCGGGCGGCGTGTGGCGCGGCTTGAAGCATCGCTGGGGGCCAAGCTTTTCGTCAAAACCCCGCAGGGATACGGGCTTGCACCCGAGGGTGAGCGGCTTTTGCCCCACGCCGAGGCGGTCGAGGCGGCGCTAAGCGAGGCTGAAGAGGCGCTCTCGGGTCCCGGGGACCTGACCGGGCAGTTGCGCATCGGCGCGCCAGACGGTTGCGCGAACTATCTTCTGCCGCAGGTCTGCGCCAAGTTGTCGCAGGATCACCCGCGGCTGGAGATTCAGATCATCGCCCTGCCGCGCGTCTTTAACCTGTCGCGGCGCGAAGCGGATATGGCCATTGCCGTTTCCCAGCCGCAGGCCGGGCGGCTGGTGGTGCAGCGTCTGACCGATTATCAGCTGCACCTTGCCGCGCATCAGGATTATCTGCGCGCCCATCCGCCGATCCGCTCACGCGAGGATCTGCATGGCCATCGCATGATCGGCTATATCGCCGACATGATCTTTGACCGGGAACTGGATTATCTGCCTGAAACCGGGATGGAATGGGCGGCGCTGACTTCGAATTCCGTTTCTGTGCAGATGCAGGCGATCCGGGCAGGGGCGGGACTTGGGATCGTGCATGATTTTGCCATCCCCTTTTGCCCCGGAGTGCGGCGGGTGCTGACCGATCAGGTTTCGCTGACACGCAGTTTTTGGTTGATCCGTCATGCTGATGACCGCCGCTCGCAACGCATGAACCGGCTGGCCGAGGCGCTGGCGCAGGGGATCCGCGCCGAGGTCGCGCGCCTTCAGGCTTTGGTCGTGCCCTGAGACGCTGCACTGCAACAGCAGTCTTGACGCAAGGCCGGCTTGAGGTGACGCTGATGGTCACGAGCTAAGCCAGCCCGACCCGAGGAGGAACCGCGATGCTAGTTACTCAGATCCTGTCGATGAAGCCTAGCGGCGATATCATCACCGTCGCACCGGATGCCAGCGTGGCCGATGCCGCCAGGCTGCTTTCGGAAAAGCGCATCGGTGCGGTCGTGGTCTCTGAGGATGGGCGCATTCCGCTGGGCATCCTGTCCGAACGCGACATCGTGCGCGAACTGGGCAGGCGCGGTGCCGCTGTCCTGACCCTGCCGATCAGCGAATTGATGACCCGCAAACTGATTACCTGCACCACGGGCGAGGATGCGTTGGTCATTCTGGACCGCATGACCCAGGGGCGTTTCCGTCACTTGCCGGTGGTGAACGACGAAGGCGAAATGGTCGGTCTGGTTTCGATCGGCGATACGGTTTCGGCCCGGCTGAAAGAGTTGGCGGCCGAGAAAGAGGCGCTGACCGGCATGATCATGGGGAACTGATTGCCGGGGAGCCTTTTTTGCTGTTATGGCAAAAAAGGCTCACTGCCTTGCATTTTCTTGCAAAACTCTGTTTGACTGCCGGCATCAGGCGAGGAGAAGGACCTTTTCATGCGCATCGGGCTATACCCCGGCACCTTCGATCCTATCACCTTGGGACATCTCGATATTATTCAGCGCGCGCTGGAACTGGTGGACAGGCTGGTGATCGGCGTTGCCATCAACCGCGACAAGGGACCGCTGTTCGAGCTGGAAGATCGCGTCGCCATGGTGCGCGAGGAATGTGACCGCATCGTAGCCCAGCGTGGCGGTGAGATTGTCGTCCATCCCTTTGAAAACCTGCTCATTGATTGCGCCCGCGATGTGGGGGCCAAGGTGATCGTCCGCGGTCTGCGGGCAGTGGCCGATTTCGAATATGAATTCCAGATGGTCGGTATGAACCGGGCCATGGACGACAGCATCGAAACCGTCTTTCTGATGGCCGATGCCCGCCGTCAGGCGATTGCGTCAAAGCTGGTCAAGGAAATCGCCCGGCTGGGGGGGGACGTATCGAAATTCGTCTCGCCCTCTGTCCGGGATGCGCTGGTCGGCCGGTTCACGCGCTAAGGCTTTTGCTGTTTCTTTATGTTTGGCCTGCTAACCTTTGTCCAGGCGACGGAGGAGCGGTTGGCCATGCACGATTCGGAACCAAAGCCCATTCCCATCCCGATCCCCGAACCGGGGCGGTCGCCGCTGCCTGATCCCGCACCGGATCCCGGCCCGGATGAAATTCCATTGCCTGCTGTGGTCGGGTTCGAGGCCATCCCTGCGGCCCTGGCTGAGGGCTGGCGGGATTTCCGGCGTGCTCCGGCCTTTGGGCTGCTGTTTGCTGCCTTTTACGTCGCGGGCGGGCTGGTCCTGTCCGCCGTAACCATGGCTGCAGGACGGGAATGGTGGCTTATCCCCTTTATCGTCGGGTTTCCCCTGATCGCGCCCTTTGCTGCTGTGGGGCTTTATGAGGTCAGCCGCCGGATCGAGGCGGACCAGCCGCTGATCTGGCGCGAGGTGGTGGCGGTGGTCATCGCGCAAAAAGACCGGCAGATTCCCTCAATGGCCATGGTGATCCTACTGCTCTTTATGTTCTGGGTCTTTGCTGCCCATACCATCTTTGCCCTGTTCATGGGCGCATCGGCGCTGACAAATATCTCCTCATCTGCCGAGGCGGTGTTGCAGGGACGGGGGCTTGCAATGCTGGCCACCGGCACGCTGGTCGGAGGCGGGCTGGCTGCGCTGCTTTTCTCGATCTCTGTGGTCGGGCTGCCGCTGATCCTTGATCGTGAGGTGGATCTTATCTCGGCCATCATCGCCAGCTTTCAGGCGGTGGCGGTCAATTTTCCGGTCATGCTGGTCTGGGCTCTGGTGATCGCCGGGCTGCTGTTTACCGCGATCCTGCCGCTGTTTCTGGGGCTGTTTGTCGCGCTACCGGTGCTGGGTCACGCAAGCTGGCACATGTACCGGCGGCTGATGCCGGACGACGCTTGGGAGTGAGAAAGGGCGGCCAATGGGCCGCCCAGGATCCGGTCACAGGTCGACAGACCTTTTATTCTGAGTCGTCGCTAACCGGGCGCGCGACGGGCGGCGCCAGCTTCGGCGTCACGCCATTGGCCAATGGGTCCTCTTGACGCTGGACCGAACCTTCGAAATGGGCCCCGGATTCGATCGCGATGGTCTTATGGATGATGTCGCCTTCGACCCGCGCAGTGGCGGTCAGGCGAACTTTCAGCCCGCGGACGCGGCCAACGACACGGCCGTTCACCACCACTTCTTCGGCGACGATTTCCCCACGGATGGTGGCGCTTTCGCCGACGACCAGTTGATGGGCGCGGATATCGCCTTCCACGGTGCCCTCGACCTGAATGTCACCTTGGGTCTGGATATTGCCGGTGACCGTCAGGTCCGCCGCCAGCACCGAAGGCGGCGTGCGCGTGCGCGCAGTGGTCGCGGGGATATCGTAACTCGTGTCGACGCGCGCGGGTTCGGGCTCGGGCGTAGGCTGGGTACGGGGGCCTGGTTCGGTAACACGGGTCTTAGAAAACATTCTGGGCTGCCTTGATGAATCGCATAGGGTCCACGGCACGGCCGTTCACGCGAACTTCGTAATGAAGATGCGAGCCGGTCGATCTGCCGGTATTGCCCATATCACCGATCAAGCTGCCGCGCGATACCTTTTGGCCAACCTTGACCCGAATCTTGGACAAATGGCCAAAGCGGGTTTCGGTGCCCAGCTCATGCTGGATCTTGATCAGGTTGCCATAGCCGCGCTGCCAGCCGGCAAAGATGACCGTGCCTTCGCCTGTCGCATAAACCGGCGTTCCGACCGGAGCGGCCATGTCGATGCCCTCATGCGAGCGGCCCCAGCGGCGGCCAAAGGGCGAGGTATAGCGAAAGGCCGATTTGACCGGCATCGCCAGCGGCATTTTTTCGACGGCGATACGATAGCTGTTCATCTGATCCAGCGTGATCAGGATCTCGTTCGCCTTGGCCTCGCCCTGAGTAATGGCAGCATTGCCGCTGGACGAATAGCTGACCGGGTTCAGGGGGCCGCCCTGGCCGGAATAGCCCTGACGGACTTTGCGCAGGACCTCGTCCGGGTTCATGCCAACGCTACGGAACATATCGTCAAGCGGTTTGACGGAGACACTGACAGCGTCTTCCAGCTGCGAAAGGATCTGATCGTTCCGGGCAACGATCTGGTCACGCTCTAATGCAAGCGCATCGGCCACGCGGCGCGCGTCCTCGGCCTGCTGCACGGCATCGGCGCGGGCGTTGGCGGCCTGCTCCAGCTCACCGGCAAGGATGTCCAGGGCGGCCTGCAACTCGGCGGTGCGGACGGGTGCTGCCTCACTGTCGGCGGCGTTAGCCTCGCGGCTGGCCTTTACGGCCTGTTGCAGGCTGGCGTGAACGGCGTCGAGGCCGGTTTGCAGCTCACGCCGCTGCGCCTCGGATTCCAGAAGCAGCGATTGCATGCGCGAGACCTGATCCAGTGCGACGGCAAAGCGGTTCTGCGCTGCCACAGCTTCGGCGGCACGGCGATCACGTTCGGCCGAAAGATCGGTCAGCCGCGCCTCAAGTGTGGACTGGCTATGCACTGCGCCATTACGCGCACCGCTGGGGGCAATCGCATCAATGACAAGGATAGAGCTGGCGACGATCGACCAGCCAAAAACCAGGGTGATACCGCCGATCGCAGCAAGTTGGGTTGCGGGCCGCAGTCGCAGAAAACGGGTGCTCTTGTCCGATTTGAGAAAAAGGCGCTGCTCTGGCAGCCAGCGTTCAAGCACCGAATTCAGGCGACGGGTGATGCGCAATGTCCCAGGTCCATTGTTGTTCCGACCGTGCTGCAGGGGGCAGTTTTGGTCTTGGCTGGGCAGAGATAAATCCGACCTGTGCTCAAAGCGCAACAGGGGCGGGCCGCTTAGGCAGGGTTTGGGCGGATTGATGCCGATACGCCGGGCGGTTGCAGGTGGATATCCGCCGGTGGTGGTGCGGTGAAGTCTTGCAGCCCTAGATAGAGAATCTGGGTTTTGCTGATAACGAGATGGAATCGCTGTATATTACTGCGATTGCTGAATTTTTGCCGGGACCGATGAAATTGCATGGGTGGTTTTGCCACAGGCTCGCCATCCCGACTGTTCGCCGGGCACCAGCCGTCCCCGGCATCGGATCGGGCACGATGGCCAGCACTGATTCTGCCCGGCGACCTAAATTTTTGACGGAACCAGTGCAGGGTTTCGGCGTTTTAGCCGGTTCAGGCGATCTCATAGGGCAGGGGGCCGGGCCGATCCTGCGGGATGCGGATATGGCGGTCCACCGGAGGCACTGACCGTTGGTGGCAGTTCGACCGTGGGCAGATGCGGCATGACACCCCAATCGGTTCAAAAAGCTGCGGGTTCCCGATATCCAGCCCGTCTGCATAGACCATCTCGCGCGCATGGCTGATCTCGCATCCCAGCCCGATGGCAAAGCGCCGGACGGGCGCGCCAAAGGCCCCGCCGGGTTTCGAGACATCGCGTGCGAGCAGCAGATAGCGCTTGCCGTCCGGTGTTTCGGCCAGCTGGCGCAGGAAACGGCCCGGGGTCTCGAACGCCTGATGCACATTCCACAGCGGGCAGGCGCCGCCGAAACGGGCAAACTGCATCCGGGTGGCCGAATGGCGCTTGGTGATCGTGCCAGCCTGATCGACGCGGACGAAAAAGAACGGCACGCCGCGATCTCCGCCGCGTTGCAGGGTAGAGAGGCGATGGGCGACCTGCTCAAGCGAGGCGTGGAACAGATGGGCCAGCCTTTCGAGGTCGTGACGCTCGGCCCGCGCGGTTTGCAAAAAGCGCGCATAGGGCATCATTGCGGCCCCGGCGAAATAGTTCGCCAGCCCCAGTCGCGCGATGTCGCGGGCCGAGGTGCTGCGGAAGCGCGCAAGCTCCAGCGTCGCTTCAAGCAGGTCACCACGCGTTTCCAGCGCCAGCAGGTGCAATAGCTGAAAGGCCTGTGTCGCGGGTTCGGCGGCGGCGTTCAGCGTGACTCGTTTGCCTTCGCGCAGATAGACCGGGGCGCTGCCAAGCTCGGCCATGGTGACCTCGATCCCGCGTTCGGCCAGTGCGGCGATAGCGCGGTCAAGCGGGCGCAGCTCGGGGCGAATGCGGGCGAAATGCTCGGCCGCGCGGTCCACCGCGTCGATGTAATTGTCGCAGTAGTGAAAGAAATCCCGCACCTCTTCCCAAGGTGAGGGGGTGGCGTTTTGCGCTCCGGCGCCAAGCGCCTCGTCCAGGGCCGCCAGTCGTTCCTGCCCCTCGCGGTGGGCGCGGTAAAGGTCCAGAAACGCGCGTGCCAACGCTGGCGCATTGGTTGCGGCAAGTCGCAGATCGGCGCGGGGCGGAGGCGAGTCGAACAGCGGATCAGCCAGCGCCTCGGCCATATCCATGACCATGCGTTCGGCATCACCCACCGCCATCGCACCCAGATCGACCGAGAATTCCGACGCGAGCTTCAGCAGCACCCCGGCCGAAACCGGGCGATGGTTGTTTTCCATCTGCGACAGATAGGGCAGCGACACGCCCAGCCGGTCGGCGAAGGTGCGCTGGGTCAGGCCCGCGCGTGCGCGGGTTTCGCGCAGGGCAACGCCAGCATAGATCTTTTGCGTGGCCATGGGACTCCTCTTTGCAAAGCAACCAATACGCTTTGCAAAGGTGTTCCGGCAAGAGGGTCAGCCGCCCGAGATGACCTGTCTTTCACGGATCATCACCCAAATGATGAAGCCGATCGAGGCGATGGCCGAGCCCGCCATGATCGTCAACAGCGGCACTGCGCCCGATTGAGCGTCAAGCAGCATCCCGGCCAGCGCGGCCAGTCCCGCCCCGCCTGCAACGGCCATCGAGCCACCAAGCCCGCTGGCCGTGCCGGCAAGCTCGGGCCGCACGCTCATCATTCCGGCATTGGCGTTCGGCAGCAGCATGCCATTGCCCAGGCCCATAAAGGCGACCGAGCCGAAAAAGACCAGCGGTGTCAGCCCGCCCAGCATATCGACCACCAAAGCTGCGGTCAGGAAGGCAGAACAGATCACCGCTCCGGCAAGGATCATCCGGTTCATGCCGATCCGGGTCGAATAGCGCGCGGACAGGAAATTCCCCAGCGCATAGCCGATAGAGGGGCCGGCGAACCAATAGCCGACCTCGGCCGGTGAAAGATGCAGCACCACCTGCCCGACGAAGGGCGCGCCGCCGAGATAGGCGTAGAACGAGCCGGCGCTAAGCGTCGCAGTCAGCGCATAGCCCCAGAACCGGCGCGAGCGGGCAAGGATGGGATAGGTCACCAGCTGCTGGGCCAGCGGCACCCCCCCGCTGCGCGCGGTTTCCTTAAGGTCGACCGCGCATAGCGTCATGACGGCAAACCCGGCCAGACCCATCGCGACAAAGCTGGCGCGCCAACCCAGGGTTTCGTCCAGGATACCACCAAGCGTGGGCGCAACCATCGGCACCAGCGACATGCCCATGGTCACATAGCCGATCATGCTGGCGGCCTGTTCAGCCGGGACCATGTCGCGCACCACGGCGCGGCTGATGACAAAGCCGGTGGTCACCACCGCCTGAATTAGCCGGAACAGCATGAACCAGCCCGCAGTCGGTGCAAGCAGCGCCCCGATAGTCGCAAGCAGAAAGATCGCAAATGATCCAAGCACGACAGGGCGGCGGCCAAAGCGGTCGCTGATCGGGCCGCAAAGCAGCTGCAGCACCGCGCTGACCCCAAGAAAGGCCGAGACGGAAAGCTGCATGAAGCCGTATTCCACGCCAAAATCCCGCGCCATGGCCGGCAGCGAGGGCAGGAAGATATTCATCGAAAGGGCGCCCGCCGCCGAGATCGAGACCAGGGTCAGAATGCTGGGACGGCGCGGGCTGGGGGAAGCCATGCTGTTCATGCACGCACCTTTGCCCCTCTAGGCGGGCAAAGGCAATCGGCTGTTTGACACGGCCCTGTCAGATTTAATGGCCCGAACCGCCGAAATTGTGAAAGATCAGAAAGGCGCCAAGACAGATGCAGGCAAAGCCCGCCGCCACGTTCCAGGTCAGCTTTTCGCCAAGCCACACCCAAGAAAACAGCACAAAGACCGACAGGCTGATCACCTCTTGGATGGTCTTTAGCTGAGCGGCGCTGAAATGGCCGTAGCCGATACGGTTTGCGGGCACCTGCAGGACATATTCGAAAAAGGCTATGCCCCAGCTGATCAGAATGACCAGAAAAAGGGGCGTGGCCTTGAACTTCAGATGCCCGTACCAGGCGACCGTCATGAACAGGTTTGATGCGGTCAGCAGACCGATCGTCGTCACAGAGACGGGCAGGTTCATTCAGACCGGTCCCAACTGCGGTGTTTTTCCAGATTGCCAAAGCGGGTGAAGCGGCCCTCAAAGGACAGCTCGACCGTGCCGATGGGACCGTGGCGCTGCTTGCCGATGATCACTTCGGCTTTGCCATGGCAGGCCTCCATGATCTGTTGCCAGGAGGCCATCTTGTCCAGATCGTGATCGGCGGGCTTTTCGCGCTCGCGGTAATACTCCTCGCGGAAGACGAACATGACGATATCAGCGTCCTGTTCGATACTGCCGGATTCGCGCAGGTCAGAAAGCTGTGGGCGCTTGTCGTCGCGCGACTCGACCTGACGGGACAGCTGCGACAGGGCGATGACGGGGATGTCCAGCTCTTTGGCGACAGCCTTTAGGCCCTGGGTGATCTCGCTCACCTCATTGACGCGGCTGTCCTTGGCCGAGGTGGCGCGCAGCAGTTGCAAATAGTCGACGATCAGCAGATCCAGCCCCATGGTGCGCTTAAGCTTGCGGGCACGGGCGGCAAGCTGGTTGATCGGCAGCGCCGGGGTGTCGTCGATGTAAAGCGGGCAGTTTTGCAGATCGTGGGCTGCTTTGACAAAGCGGCGAAACTCATCCTCGGTCATGTCGCCGCGGCGGATCGCCTCGCTTGGTACTTCGGCGGCCTCGGAAAGGATACGTGCGGCGAGCTGCTCGGCCGACATCTCAAGGCTGAAGAAGCCGACGACACCGCCCGCAACCGTGCCATGGGTGCCGTCGGGCAGTTCGCCCAGCCGATGCGCCCGCGCGACGTTAAAGGCAATGTTGGTTGCCAGCGAGGTTTTCCCCATCGAGGGCCGCCCGGCAAGGATGATCAGGTCCGAACGGTTCAACCCGCCCATCTTGTGGTCAAGGTCGATCAGCCCGGTCGAAATGCCCGACAGCCCGCCGCCACGGCTGAAAGCGGCATTGGCGGCGTTCAGCGCGCCCGTCACCGCGGCAAGGAAGCTTTGGAAACCACGCTCGGCCACGCCCTGTTCGCCGAGCTTGTAAAGCACCTGCTCGGCCTCTTTGATCTGCTCTTCGGCGGAATCATCGACTGCGATGGTCGCCGCGCGGGACGAGATATCCTGCCCCAGCGAGATCAGCTCGCGCCGCAGGGCGAATTCCCGGATCATTTGCGCATAGTCGCGCGCGGCGTGGGATGAGATCGCCGCCCCGGCAAGACGGGCCAGATAGGCCGGTCCGCCCAGTTCCTTAAGCCCGGCGTCATGTTCCATGAACGCCTTGATGGTCACCGGGCTGGCCAGCGCGTTGCGGGCGATGCGCTCGGCGCAGATTTCATAGATGCGGCGGTGGACAGGGTCGTAGAAATGCTTGGCCTGAACGATGCGCGAAACGTGGTCATAAACCTCGTTATTGGTCAGGAGCGCGCCAAGAAGCTGCTGCTCGGCCTCGATCGAGAACGGTACTGCTTGCTCGGCTGCGGCCTCGGCGATTTCGCCGGGCTTTCTGATCTCAACGGCGCGTAACTCGCTCATCCCATCAGCTCCGGATATTCGACTCGGTGGGCATCGTTATCCACCTTATGAAGGGCCGGGTCTACGGCGTTGTAGGGCCGGCCAAGGCTAGGCGAAAAGCCGCCCCCTGCGCTAACGAAAGGGGCAACTGGTTACTGGTATAGCAGAAAAACCCGCACCGGGCTGGCGCTGATGGGCGCCAACCCGGTTTTTTGACGAAGGGTTATTCCGGCGGTACCGTCAGGCGACCGTGCCGGATCAGGGGTGGGCTGCCTGCCAGGCACGCGGATCGGTCAGGAATTTCTCGACCTCGGCCAGCGTTCCGGCGTCGTAAAAACCTTGCGCTTTGGCCTCGGCCAGCACGTCCCACCAGGTGCAGAGATAGTGCAGCTTGACGCCATGATCGGCCAAACGCTGCTCGGTCTCGGGGAAGATGTCGTAGTAGAACACGACCGCCGTATGCCCGCAGGTCGCGCCGGTTTCGCGGATGGCATCGACAAAGCTTAGCTTCGAGCCGCCGTCGGTGGTCAGATCCTCGACCAGAAGCACGCGCTGGCCTTCGGTCATCGCCCCTTCGATCCGGGCGTTGCGGCCATAGCCTTTGGGCTTTTTGCGCACATAGGTCATCGGCAGTTCAAGCCGTTCGGCGACCCATGCGGCAAAGGGGATGCCCGCCGTCTCACCCCCGGCGACGTTATCAAAGGCGGCAAAACCGGCCTCGCGCAGTACGGTCGCGGCCATGAAATCCATCAGCGTCGAGCGGATGCGCGGAAAGCTGATCAGCTTGCGGCAATCGATATAGGTCGGCCCCTTCAGCCCCGAAGCATAGGTAAAGGGCTCGGCGGTGTTGAAATGAACCGCCTTGATCTCCAGCAGCATGCGCGCGGTCAGCCGGGCGATTTCCTCATGCGGGGGAAAGGGCAGGGTCATGCGGGGTCCTCAACGTGCCAGTAAAGCGGGAAGCCGGGGTCAAAGACGGTGACGGTCTCGTCTCCGGCGGGGATATGGGTGGGGTATTCGGCAGGGGTGTCGCGCCGGACCAGCCGGATGCGGTCCTCATTCGGGGCAATGCCGTAGAAAGCTGCGCCATTGAGCGAGGTAAAGGCCTCAAGCTGCTCAAGCGCTCCCTCCTCCTCGAACACTTGCGCAAGGATCGACATGGTGTTCGGGGCGGTAAAGCAGCCGGCGCAACCGCAGGCCGATTCCTTGGCGTGGTCAGGGTGCGGCGCCGAGTCGGTGCCAAGGAAGAAACGCCCATCACCCGAGGTCGCCGCCTTGCGCAACGCCAGCCGGTGGGTTTCGCGCTTGGCGACGGGCAGGCAATAGTAATGCGGCCGGATACCCCCTGCGAGGATATGGTTGCGGTTGATGATCAGGTGGTGGGTGGTGATGGTCGCGCCGATACTCTCGTTGCCCAGGACGTAATCAACCCCGTCCGAGGTGGTGATATGTTCCATCACCACACGCAGGCCGGGGGTGGCGCGGCGGATCGGGTCAAGAACGCGGTCGATGAACACCGCCTCGCGGTCGAATATATCCACTGACGGATCGGTGACCTCGCCATGGAAAAGCAGGGGAATTCCCGCCTCGGCCATGGCGTCCAGGACAGGGCGCACCTTGTCGAAATCGCGCACGCCCGAGGCAGAATTGGTCGTTGCCCCGGCCGGATACAGCTTGACCGCCGAGATGATTCCCTGCGCGTGGGCCGCAACCACGTCGGCGGGATCGGTGGCCTCGGTCAGATAAAGCGTCATCAAGGGACGTAACGTCACTTTTCCCGGCAGCGCCGCCTGGATACGGTCGCGATAGGCTGCAGCCTGCGCGCCGGTCACCACCGGCGGCACCAGATTCGGCATGATGATCGCCCGGCCAAAATGGCCGGAAAAAGAAGCCACTGCCTGCAGCATGGCGCCGTCGCGCAGATGCAGATGCCAGTCGTCGGGGCGTCGGATAGTTACGGATGTGGTCATGATTCCCCTCTATACCGGGTGCGGCTTCATGGCCATAGGGCAAAGGCGGCTGCAAGGAACCTCTTGGCTTTTGCCCGCGATAGGAGCAAATTTTTCTGCCTACCCGCTGTTTCAGAGGAAGTCGTGATGGGTTTCGGAATGATGAATAGGTCGGCGATGCAGACGCTGCAGCTTTGGCAGCAGATGGCGCGCATGACCTGGGAGGCACAGATGGTCATCGCATTGCGCACGGCCGGGCTGATGGGCATGGTGCCGCAAGATGCCTCTGAGCCTCAGCGTATGGTGATGGAAAAAGCCAATGCCGCATCCGAGGCGCTACATGCAGCGTTGCGTGCGGCCGGACGGGGCGAGCGCGCGGATCGGGTCATGGCGGCGGCGCTGTTGCCGTATCGTCGGCGCACGCGGGCGAATATGCGCCGCCTGTCACGCAAAAACTGATCCTGGCCCTGCCCGATTCCTGGCCGGGCATGATGAGACGCGAAAATGAAAAACGCGCCCAGTTATGTCGGGCGCGTTCCATCTTTTCAGGCTGACCTGCGACGGTTGTCCGACGCTGGCCGACAATCCTCAGATCAGCTTGCCCATGGCGACCGCAGTATCCGACATACGGTTCGAGAAGCCCCATTCGTTGTCGTACCAGGTCAGGATGCGGCAAAGCTTGCCTTCCATCACCTTGGTCTGATCCATGTGGAAGACCGAGCTGTGCGGATCGTGGTTGAAGTCCGACGAAACCAGCTTTTCTTCGGTATAGCCAAGGATGCCTTTCAGCGGGCCGTCAGCAGCGGCGCGGATCGCGGCGTTGATTTCCTCGACCGAGGTGTCGCGGCTGGCTTCAAAGACAAGGTCCACGACCGAGACGTTGGGGGTCGGCACGCGGATTGCGACGCCGTCCAGCTTGCCTTTGAGTTCGGGCAGCACCAGGCCCACGGCCTTGGCAGCGCCGGTCGAGGTCGGGATCATCGACAGCGCGGCGGCGCGGGCGCGGTAAAGGTCCTTGTGCATGGTGTCCAGCGTCGGCTGGTCGCCGGTGTAGCTGTGGATCGTGGTCATAAAGCCGCGGACGATGCCGATGCTGTCATTCAGCACCTTGGCGACCGGCGACAGACAGTTGGTGGTGCAGCTGGCGTTCGAGACGACGAGGTCGTCCTTGGTCAGCGTGTCGTGGTTGACGCCAAAGACGATGGTCTTGTCGGCATTGTCGCCGGGGGCCGAGATCAGCACCCGCTTGGCGCCGGTCGACAGGTGCGGTTGCACCTTTTCTTTCGACGCAAAGATGCCGGTGCATTCCATGATGACGTCGATGTCGCCCCAGGGCAGCTCGGCCGGGTTGCGGATCGCGGTGACCTTGATCGGGCCGCGGCCGACGTCGATCGAGTCGCCTGAGACCTTGACCTCGGCAGGGAAACGGCCATGGACCGAGTCATAGCGCAGCAGATGCGCGTTGGTTTCGACCGGACCCAGGTCGTTGATCGCCACGACCTCGATATCATTGCGCCCCGATTCAATGATCGCGCGCAGCACGTTCCGACCGATCCGGCCAAAACCGTTGATCGCCACCTTGACAGCCATGTGTGTCCTCCGCCGCTGATGATGTTGCGGGCTGCAAATAGCCCGCATTGCCGGGTAAATGCAAATGCCAGAAACCAATGGGGGCGCTAACCCAGCCGAAAATCCGATGCCGTGGCGCGAAATCTCTGCACAAGGTCGCAAGACCTGTTGCTGAAGAGGCGCGGAAAGGGACGCAGCCATGCCCATTCATGCGGCCCGCCGCCCGATTGGAAGCAGATGGAACGAATCGCCCCGGCGCGGCGTCTAACGCCAGAAGCTGAGATATTCGATCAGGCTGACGAGCTGTTTTCCCAAAAACACCGGCAGGCCCCAATGAAGAAACAGCGCATCCACCGCGAAAAGGCCGATGATCAACAGCCCCAGCACCAGTGCGATCTGATTGGTCATGCCATACCTTCCGCGATTGTTCCTGTCCGCGTTCTCTGCCCCATGGTGTGAGCCCGCACGGACGCCGCGCCCTTCTGCTAGGGCAGCCGCCTCTGGCAGGCAAGCCCCGGTTTGGTTTCCCCCCGAGGTCGGGATCTGGCGTCTTGCAGAGACGGTTCTGATCGTCCCCGCGATGCGGTGGGGTTTCGGTATCAACCTTGGCGGATGCCGCGCGACATATGCCCGTTCGGTGCTTTGGCTTGCTCATTTGCCTGGCGCGATCATGCAGAGGGTTCGGTTGTTTCGGTCTCCTGACCATCGTCCTGTTCTTCCTGCGAGATCAGGAACAGATCGCCCGAAGCTTCCATCTGCCGGATAGCGAGGACGACCTGATCCATCGCCTCTTCTGCATCCTGCGCTGAAACCTTACCAACGGTTTCCATTTCGTCGCGCAGCGATTCTGCCAGCCGTGAAGGCAGTCCGCCAAGCAGGAAATCGACTGTCGCGCGCGCATCCTCGGGCGCGCCCGCCAGTGCCTTGATCAGCACGGCATTGTCCACTTCGCGCGTGACGCGGGGAATATCGCGGGGATCAATGCGGCGCGGGATATGCGCCCAGGTAAAGATGGTCTTGCGTACCTCTCCGGCAAAGGCGGCATCATCATCCTCGAGCCCGGCCAGTACGCTGTCGCGCATGCGCGAGGGAGAAAAGTTCAGGATAGCGCCGACCTTTTCATCGGCCTTGCCCTCGATAGCCGGGCGGGGCAGGGCGTCGACCGCCTGGATCAGGGCCCGCCCGATCCGTTGCAGCGCATCAGCCCTGATGCCGCCGGTCAGCGACATCGTATAGGCGATACGCCGGGCCAGGGCCGGGTCCAGCAGGGCAAAGACCTCGGCCGCCCGCGGAACCGGCAGTTTAGAAAACATCACTGCTGCGATTTCGGGCGCTTCGGTCCGGGCAAGCTCGGCCAACACCTCGGGCGTCAATGTGGCGATGCGGTCCCAGGGGTCGCCCGTGCCGTTCAGGGCGGCAAGCCGCCGCAAGCGGTCGGTGGTGTCGGGCGACAGGTGGCCGTCAAGAAGCGCCAGCGTCCCGTCGATATCGCCCGGGAAAGACAGGCCCACCGATTCCAGATGGTCGCAGAATTCGGCGACGATGGCGTCACGCGTCTGCTTGTCGATGACCCCCATCAGGGCCATTTCCTGAGCCAGCACTGTCTGCAAGTCCTGCGGCAACCGGGCAAGGTCGATGTCCTCGCCCTCGGCCAGAACCAGCCGTACGATCACCGCTGCCTTTTGCCGCGGGCTTAGACCCGCCGTCCCGATAGCCGGAACGCCCATGAATTGCCCCCGATTCCATAACCTTCGGGGGCAATCTGACAGCAAAAGACAAACTGCGGGTTAATGGGCGCCGTTTTCTTCGAAAACGCGGGCAAAGATCGTGTCCACGTGCTTGGTGTGATAGCCAAGGTCGAACTTCTCTTCGATCTCGGCCGGGCTCAGTGCCGCGGTCACTTCGGGATCAGACAGCAGCTCGGTCTTGAAATCGGCACCCTGTTCCCAGACTTTCATGGCGTTTCGCTGGACCAGCCGATAGGCGTCCTCGCGGCTGACACCGGCCTGGGTCAGCGCCAGAAGAACACGTTGAGACATAACCAGTCCTTTGAACTTGTTAAGGTTTTTCAACATGTTTTCGGGGTAGATAACCAGTTTCTCGACCACGCCGGCAAGCCGGTTCAGGGCAAAGTCCAGCGTGATGGTGGCGTCGGGGGCGATACCACGCTCGACCGAGGAATGGCTGATGTCGCGTTCATGCCAAAGGGCGACGTTCTCCATCGCGGGGATCACGGCCATGCGCACCAGCCGGGCAAGGCCGGTCAGGTTTTCAGTCAGCACCGGGTTGCGCTTGTGCGGCATCGCCGACGAGCCTTTCTGGCCGGGGCTGAAAAACTCTTCGGCCTCAAGCACCTCGGTACGCTGCATGTGGCGGATTTCGATGGCGATGTTTTCGATCGAGCTGGCGATGACGCCCAGCGTGGCAAAGAACATCGCGTGGCGGTCGCGCGGGATGACCTGGGTCGAGATCGGCTCGGGGCGCAGGCCCATCTGCGCGCAGACATGTTCTTCGACGCGCGGGTCGATATTGGCAAAGGTCCCGACTGCGCCCGAGATCGCGCCGGTTGCGACCTCTTCGCGGGCGCGTTGCAGGCGCTCGCGCCCCCGGGCCATTTCGGCATAAAAGCGGGCAAAGGTCAGGCCCATGGTAGTCGGCTCGGCATGGATGCCATGGCTGCGACCGATACGCACGGTGTCCTTATGTTCATAGGCGCGCTTTTTCAGCGCAGCCAGAACCTTGTCCATATCGGCCAGCAGGATGTCCGCCGCCCGGACCAGCTGTACATTCAGCGTGGTGTCGAGCACGTCCGAACTGGTCATGCCCTGATGGACAAAGCGCGCCTCTTCGGCGCCGATATGCTCGGCCAGATGGGTCAGAAAGGCGATCACGTCATGCTTGGTCACCGCCTCGATCTCGTCGATGCGGGCGACGTCGAATTCGACGTCTTTTGCTTTCCAGACGGCCTCGGCATTCTCGCGCGGGATCACACCCAGATCGGCCTGGGCGTCGCAGGCATGGGCCTCGATCTCGTACCAGATGCGGAACTTGGTTTCGGGCGACCAGATGGCGACCATTTCGGGGCGGGCATAGCGGGGGATCATGCGGGGCTCCTGATGTTTGCCGGGCTTTTAGCGGCAAGGCCCCCGCCCCGCAACCACGGGCTGGCGAGGGTCCGCGCCGGCCCTGATGGAAAAAAGCCGCCCCAAGAGGCGGCTTTCCCTGTCACTGTCCCGAAAACGGATCAGCAGCTGTAATACATCGCGTATTCGATGGGGTGGGGCGTATGCTCATAGGCATAGACCTCTTCCCACTTCAGCTTGATATAGCCTTCCAGCTGATCGCGGGTGAAGACATCCCCGGCGAGCAGGAAGTCCATGTCCTTTTCCAGCTCTTCCAGCGCTTCGCGCAGGCTGCCGCAGACCGTCGGGATTTCAGCCAGTTCTTCGGGCGGCAGGTCGTAGAGGTCCTTGTCCGAGGCCGGGCCCGGGTCGATCTTGTTCTTGATGCCGTCCAGGCCGGCCATCAGCAGCGCGGCAAAGGCCAGATAGGGGTTGGCGGCCGGATCGGGGAAGCGGGCCTCGACGCGCTTGGCTTTCGGCGATTCCGTCCACGGGATACGCACGCAGCCCGAGCGGTTGCGGGCCGAGTAGGCGCGCAGAACCGGAGCTTCAAAGCCCGGGATCAGCCGCTTATAGCTGTTGGTCGAGGGGTTGGTCAGCGCGTTCAGGGCCTTGGCGTGCTTGAGGATCCCGCCGATGAACCACAGGGCTTCCTGGCTAAGATCAGCATATTTGTCGCCGGCGAACAGCGGCTTGCCGTCTTTCCAGATCGACATGTTGACGTGCATCCCCGAGCCGTTGTCGCCTTTCATCGGCTTGGGCATGAAGGTCGCGGTCTTGCCATAGGCGGCAGCGACGTTGTGGATGACGTATTTGTATTTCTGGATGTTGTCGGCCTGCTGGGTCAGCGTGCCGAAGATCATCCCCAGCTCGTGCTGGGCGGTCGCAACTTCGTGGTGATGCTTGTCGACCTTGATGCCCATGCGCTTCATGGTCGAAAGCATTTCGCCGCGGATGTCCTGCGCCGCATCGACCGGGTTCACCGGGAAATAGCCGCCCTTGTGGGCCGCGCGATGGGCAAGGTTGCCGTCTTCGTAAACGGTATCAGTGTTCCAGGCGGCGTCGACCGAGTCGAGCTCGAACGCGACCTTCTGTGGGGTCACCGAATAGCGCACGTCGTCAAAGAGAAAGAACTCGGCCTCGGGGCCGAAGAAGGCCGTGTCGCCGATGCCGCTCGACTTCAGATAGGCTTCGGCCTTGACGGCGGTGCCGCGCGGGTCGCGGGCATAGGGTTCGCCGGTGTCCGGTTCGACCACGTTGCAGTGCAGGCACAGGGTTTTTTCGGCGTAGAACGGGTCGATATAGGCCGAGGACGCGTCCGGCATCAGTTTCATGTCGGACTGGTCGATCGATTTCCAGCCAGCGATCGAGGAGCCGTCGAACATGAAGCCTTCTTCAAAGAAGTCCTCGTCCACCAGATCGGCGACCAGGGTCACATGCTGCAGCTTGCCCTTGGGATCGGTGAAGCGGACATCGACGTATTCGACCTCTTCCGCCTTCATCAGATCCAGAACGTCCTTGACTGTCATTTGGGTCCTTCCTCCATCAGTCTGACCGGCGCCGCCGCCGGGCATGGATACCAGTTGAATATTTCCGTGTCTTTGATCCTGCGCGGGGTCGCGGATCAGACCGCGTCGTCGCCGGTTTCGCCGGTCCGGATGCGGATGGCCTGCTCTACGGGCAGGATGAAGATCTTGCCATCGCCGATTTTCTCGGTGCGCGCGGCCGAGATGATGGCGTCCACAGCGGCTTCGACCAGGTCGTCAGGCAGGACCATCTCGATCTTCACCTTGGGCAGAAAGTCCACCACATATTCCGCGCCGCGATAAAGCTCGGTGTGACCTTTCTGCCGGCCGAAGCCCTTGACCTCGGTGACCGAAAGACCCTGCACGCCGACTTCCTGAAGGGCCTCTTTCACATCGTCCAGTTTGAAGGGCTTGATGATGGCTTCGACTTTCTTCATCGCCTGATCCTTCTCTCGCGACTTGCCTGGGACCTGATTGGCGGGGTTGGTGATGCGCGTCCATGCGGCTTGACGGGGAAAGCAGCATGCAGACAGCAAATCCCGGGCATGTGCCCGTTTATTGTGCAGGTTGCCTGAATTATGTGCGACAGAATGGCCGGGCGGCGCGAGATCCTGACGACTCGACAGATGCGTGCGCTGGAAGGAACCGCGATCAACAGTGCCAGCGTGACCGGAGCCGCGCTGATGGAGCGGGCCGGTGCGGGTGTTGTGACCGAGGTTCTGACCTTTTGGCCCGAATATGCACAGCAGCCGGGGCGAGCGGTGATTCTCTGCGGGCCGGGCAATAATGGCGGCGACGGTTATGTCATCGCCCGCCAACTGGCATCGTGCGGCTGGCAGATCCGGCTGGCGGCGCTTGCGCCCCCCGTGACGCCTGATGCACGCGCCGCGGCGGCGGGCTGGATCGGGACGGTTGCGGCGCTTGACGATATTGGCCCCGAGGACTTTCCGCCCGGCACCCTGTGTATTGATGCGCTTTTCGGAACCGGGTTGACGCGCCCCTTGCCTGATGAATGCGCTGCGCCTTTGCGGCTGGCTGCTGCCTGTGGCTGTCCCATCGTCGCGGTTGATATCCTTAGCGGGCTTTGCGCTGACAGTGGCCGGGTGCTGGGTGGGCTGGATCTGCCGGCGGTGGCCCTGACGGTCAGTTTTCAGCGCGCCAGGCTTGGGCATCTGCTGGCACAGGGGGGCGAGCTTAGCGGTGCGTTGCGCCTTGTCGATATTGGTCTTGATTCGTGGATGAAGGGGGTGGATGGACCTGCCCTGCTGGCTGGTCCTCAGCCCGCGCTGGCAAAGCGCGCTGGCCACAAATACGACCACGGCCACGCGCTGATTCTGGGTGGAGGGTCGGGGCAGGGCGGCGCAGCGCGGCTGACGGCGCGGGCGGCGTTGCGGGTGGGTGCGGGCCTGGTGACGCTTGCCTGTCCGCCCGACGCGTTGGCCGAGAATGCGGCGCGGCTTGATGCGGTGATGTTGCGCCCGGTCCCCGATCGTGCCGGGCTGGAGCGGTTACTTGAGGATCGCCGTTTCAACGCGCTGGCTTTGGGTCCGGCGCTGGGGCTTCAGCGCGCGCGCGATCTGGTCCCGGTGGCGCTGGCGTCACAGCGGGCGGTATTGCTGGACGCCGATGCACTGACCGCCTTTGCCGATGCGCCCGGAACTCTGTTTTCGGCGCTGCATCCGGGCGTGGTGCTGACCCCGCACGGAGGTGAGTTTGCCCGGCTATTCCCTGATCTGGCCCGTCAGCTTGTCGCCCCGGCCCCAACTGGTCCTGCGTTTTCACGACTGGACGCGGTCCGACAGGCGGCGGCGAGGGCTGGCTGCACCGTATTGCTCAAGGGGCCCGACACGGTGATCGCTACCCCGGGGGGAGAGGCGCGCATTGCCGCCGCTGTCGGAGAGGCCGCTGCGCCATGGCTTGCAACAGCGGGCTCGGGCGATGTGTTGTCTGGCATCATCGCCGGTCTGCTGGCGCGCGGGTTCCCGCCGCTTGATGCTGCGGCGACGGGGGCCTGGCTGCACGCCGAGGCCGCGCGTGATTTTGGCCCTGGCCTGATCGCCGAGGACCTGCCCGGGCGGCTGCCTTCGGTGCTTCGTATGCTTGGCTGTTAAACTTTCCTCTCGCCAGCCGAAAACGGCTTTGCTAAGAGGGGCGCCAATCCGTGGATGGCCGGTTTCGGTTCGCGCGGATCAGGATGCGGGTGTGGCGAAACTGGTAGACGCACCAGATTTAGGTTCTGGCGCCGCAAGGCGTGGGGGTTCAAGTCCCTCCACCCGCACCATTAAAAGCCCAGCAAACGCTAGAAATTCCTTGTTTTGCTGGGCTTAGTCCGTTCTACTGTTACAAAGTATGTTACAAAACGGACCCTGCCATGGCTGGCGCACAACGATACCTCTTGAACCGATCCGGCAGATTCTTCGCGCGGCTGGTGGTGCCGAAAGACCTTCGACCCATTGTCGGCAAGACCGAACTGCGGGCACCCCTTGGGCCGGATCGCAGGACCGCAATGAAGCTGCTGCCGGGCGCGGTGGCGCATCTACAGCACCAGATCGCCCAGGCGGAGCGGAAGGCGGCACCGGCCAACAGCCCCGCCGCCCCAGCGCGCTATCCCCTCGCCCCGGATCAGATCGCGCTTTCGCACTACCAGCAACGTCTCGCGTTTGACGACCAGATGCGCAACAGCCCGTCATACGCTGTTGTCTCAACCATCGGGATTGATGACGGCTTTGTTGAGCAACTGCGGGCGGGCGTGGCCGGCAGGCTGTCCGATCAGGAACTGGCCGACCTCATGGAAGCGCGGATCGAGCGTTTCCGGGCTGCTGGGAACCTCGACGCTGCGCCCGGTTCGGACGAATGGCGCACCATCGCCCGCGCCCTCTGTAGCGCCGAGCTAGAGGCTCTGGCGCGCGTCGTGGAGCGCGACGAGGGCGACTTTACCGGCCGGCCCTCTACGCCCCTGCTGGTCAACGCCAAGCTGCCCGAGGGCGAACCCGAGCCGGTGAGCCTTGCGAAACTCTGGAATGACTATGTGAAAGCCCGCACCACGGCAGGATTCATGAAGGACGGCGGTCGGCGTCAGCGCCCTGTGATCGAGAGCTTGCGAAAATTTCTCGGACATAGCGACGCCCGCAAGGTAACGCGCAAAGACCTTATGTCCTGGCGCGACGATCTCTTGAACAGGATCAGCGCAAAGACCGTTGCGGGCATCTATCTTTCGACCATTCGGACCCTATGGGCTTGGGCTGTTGAGAATGACCGCTTGTCCGAGAATGTTGCCGAGAACGTCAAGCAGGCGAAGCCCAAGCGCCAGCGCAGCCGTGATCCAGGGTATTCTGACAAGGAGGCAATTGCTATTCTGAAAGCATCGCTCGCCTATCAGCCGACGCCCGATCCCTTCGGCCATATCCGTGAACATGAAACCACCATCGCGGCTAAGCGATGGGCACCCATCTTGTGCGCGTTCTCCGGTGCGAGGATCAGCGAGATCCTGCAACTGCGGAAGGCCGATGTTTTCCAGGAGGGCGACCGCTGGGTGATGCGGATAAGCCCCGATGCCGGCACGGTGAAGGTGGGCGACTTCCGAGATGTGCCCATCCATCAGCAGATTGTCGCGTTGGGTTTCCTCGACCATGTGAAAGCTGCCAAGACCGGCCCGTTGTTCAATTCCTCGACCGATCCGGCGAAATCGGCCCGTTCGGCACAACGGCAATCCGAGCGCTTGGCGGCTTGGCTCCATGAGAAAGAGCTTGTTCCCCAAGGGCTGCAACCCAACCACGCTTGGCGGCACCGGCTGAAAACGCAAGCGCGTGACCTGGGGCTAGATATGCGGATTGTGAACGCCATTCAGGGGCATTCAGATAAGGACATGTCGGATGGATATGGGACCGTCAGCCTCACCGCCAAGGCCCGTGTGATCGACGCACTACCTGATTACGATCTAAAAGCTACTTGAGAATAGCTCTCATTTAGGCTTGCAAGCAGATTCTTGCATGTGGTAATTTATTACCACAGTTATTGCGAGTATCTGGTAATGAGTTTTCTATCCCGCCTTGGCCGAGTGTTCGGCCAAGGCGAAACCACCGAGAAGAAATCTTTCCGCCTGACCGATCCCGAGGCGCATCAGCTATTCGGTGGCATCCCGTCCGCGTCCGGTGTTCAGATTAGCCCGCATGGTGCCATGCGGGTGCCTGCTGTCCGCCTTGCGGTGACGAAGATCGCCGGCGAGATCGCGACAATCCCCTTCAAGATCTACCATGACGATCCGCGCGGGGCCGCGAAGGATCATCCGGCCTATGTCTTGGTGCATGACTGGGCGTCCGATTTCAAATCCGCCGAGGCGCTACGCGAGCAAGTGACGACCGACGCGCTGCTGTTCGGTCATGGTTATGCCCTGGTCCGTCGCAACAGCGAGGGTAAGCCGATCTTCCTGGCCCGCATCGCGCCTTCGCTGGTGAAGGTGAAGTATGATGTCTATGGCGAGCCGACCTATTTTATCAGGCTCGACGGCAAGAATGAGACTGTCCACGGGCCGCAAGACGTTCTGCATGTTTCTTGTCCCGGCGGCGTTTCCCCGATTCAGCACGCCCGCGAGGCCATCGCGCTATGCGCTGCCGCCGAAAGCCATCTGGCAGGTTTCTATCGCAATGGCGGGCGCCCTTCGGGCGTGATCAAGCACCCGAACAAGCTGGAAGACGAGACGATCAAGAAGATCTCCACATCCTGGTTCAATACCCACAGCGGCGAACAGGCGGGTAAAACCGCCATCCTCGACGAAGGCATGGAGTTTCAGGAGATCGCATTGAAGCTGGCCGACGCGGAATTTTCCGAGGTCCGGCGCGAACAGATCCGCGAGATCGCCCGAGCCTTCGGCGTCCCGCCGGCCATCCTTTTCGAGACGAGCCGGGCCACCTGGAGCAATTACGAACAGTCCCGCCGCGACTTCATCGACAGCACCCTGCGGCCTTGGTTCGCTGCGTGGGCTGCTGCCTATACTCGGTGCCTGGTCAATCTGGAGGACCGCAAGGACTATGTGATCGAGGAAGTGGTGGATGGTCTGGCAGGTGCAGATCTTGCTGCGAGGACCACAGCATTCTCGCAGCTTCGCGCCATGGGCGCTTGGACCGCGAACGATGTTCGCCACGCGCTGAATAAGCCGCCACTGCCTGGCGGCGATGAGCTTGCCAATCCCTTCACCACTTCGGGCGGCACGACCGCACCGGCATCGAAACCCCAAGAGGAAAACCCCGATGAATGACACCACGCAAAGCCCGCTGGAAATGCTGGCGGCGCTGGAAATCGCCCTGGCATTGGTCAATGCCGGCATTCTGACCGCCGACGAACTGCGCGCCATGATCGGCCTGCCGGTTAAGGCCGACGCATGATCGGCATCAACGCCTTTTTCGGCGACAAGGAACGCCCTTTCACCCTGACCGATCCCATGCTGATCGAACTGGAGGCCAAGACCGGCGCCGGTATCGGCGTCTTGTTCCAGCGCCTGATGGCGAACCAGTTTCACCTGGGCGACCTGTCCGAGATCCTGCGCCTTGGCCTGATCGGCGGCGGCACCAGCCCCGAGGAAGCCGACCGGCTGGTCAACGCCTATGCCAAAGATCGCCCGATCTCCGAAATCCTGCCGCTCGCGCTGGACGTGATCACCGCCCGGTGGCTGGGTGCCGACGAGGTGAAGGCCGATGCCTGACACCTTCGAGCGCATAGAGACGAAGGCTAGCCTCTCCGTCGCTGAAACGGGCGAGATCACCGGCATTGCCTGGCCGTTCGGCACGGTGGATCTGGAGGGCGACACGATCACCAAGGGCGCCTTCGACCGCCCGGCCAGCCTGCCTATGCTGGCCGAGCATGATGCCGCCCAGACTATCGGCATATGGTCCGAGATCACCGAGACCGACGAGGGACTGCACGTCAAGGGCAAGCTGCTAATCCACGATGTGCCCCGCGCCCGCGAGGTGGCCGACCAGATCCGCGCTGGCGAGATCGGCGGGCTATCCATCGCCTTCGTCACGAAATCAGCGAAGCGATACCAGAAAGGTCGAGAGATCACCGAATTGTCGCTGCGCGAAATCAGCGTCGTCAAGGCGCCCTGCAATCCGGGGGCGACCGTTCGCACCCTGAAATCCGCCCCCACGATCAAGGAGAATTCAAGCGTGGAGAAAGAAGAACAGGCCCAAGAGGTCAAAACCCAGCCGCCGGCCAACGATCAGCCCCAGGTCGATCTGAAAGCCTTCAATCGCGTTGTCGAACGGCTCGACAAGCTGGAGGCGAAAGGCTTCCTCGGCACCCCGGCTATCGCGCATGGCGAGAATGTCGAGAAGAAGGCCTTCACCACATTCCTGCAAGGTGGTGGCATCGACCGCAAGGCGCTGACCGTCGCGAACGATGCGCCTGGCTATGTGCTGGCGCCCGAGGAATTCACCAACGAGTTCATCCGCAACCTGGTCGAATTCTCGCCGGTCCGCTCCATCGCCGATGTGCGTCCGGCTGGCTCGCACAAGATCGTGGTGCCCAAGCGCACCGGCATCACCAACGCAGCATGGCGCGGTGAAACCGCCGCCCGCACCGCCAGCGAGCCGGCCTTCGGCGAGATGGAAATCGACATCAAGGAGATCAACACCTTTGTCGATCTGTCGCAATGGATGATCGAGGACAGCGCCAACGTGCTGTCCGAGGTCGAGCTTGCGCTGGTAGAGGACTTCGGCGCCAAGGAGGGCCTGGCTTTCGTGAACGGCTCCACCGCCGTCGAACCGCAAGGCTTCATGCAGGAGGCGACCGTGGCACATACGCTGAACGGCCACGCCACCAACCTGTCGGCCGATGCGCTGATCCGGCTCATGTATGCCATGCCCGCGACCTATCGGAACCGTGGCACCTGGGTCATGAACGGCACCACGCTTGCCGCTGTTCGCCTGCTGAAGGATGGGCAGGGCAACTATCTGTGGCAGCCCAGCTACCAGGCCGGCCAGCCCGAAACCATCCTCGGCCGTCCGGTGGTCGAGATGAAGGACATGCCCGACATCGCCTCCAACGCCTTCCCGGTGATGTTCGGTGACTTCAAGGCCGGTTATCGGATCTATGATCGCGTGGAGCTTGCCATGAAGGAAGATCCTTACACGCAGGCGACGAATGGCATGGTCCGATTCCACGCCCGCAAGCGCGTCGGCGCTGCGGTGGTGCGGCCCGACGTGTTCCGTAAACTGCGCATGGCTGCTGCCTAAGCATGGCGCCGGTGCAGCCTGCTTATGAGACGATCCTGGAGCATCACGGTCATGTCGTGGTGCTGCGGGCGTCCCTGCGGGCTGCCATCGACCTGGATGCGCTTCCTGGTGGCTTCAATGCCACCGTGGAGGGCGTCATGGGGCAATCCTATACCTCCATCCGTGACGTGCTGCTCGCAAGCGCCACGGACAGAGCGGCGGCGGTTTCTCTCTTGGCCGCCGCCGCTCACAAACCCCTCGCGCCCTTCATGGCCGAGGCGCAGGCAGCTTGCCTGTCGATCTTTGCCGCGTTCCTGCCCCAGGACTCAGGCACCGCATCGACACAGGGCGCCAGCGCCAAGCTTGTCACGATGCGCGACTACCTGGGCGAACTGTTCCGGTTCGGCACCGGCTGGCTTGGCTGGACGCCCGCCGAGGTCTGGAATGCCTCGCCTGGCGAGTCGAGGCTGCTTTCCTCGCCCATATCGACCGTATGGTTAAAACCACGCCCGGCGCATCCTTGACCGAGGGCGCCTCCGGCGCCCAGACCATCAGCGGCAACCCCGGCTCGACCAGTTATACGCCCAAGCTTCTGGAGCAACTGCACGACGAGAACAACGTGGATCTTGACCCGAACTTTGACCGTCAAGGGTTGCGTGCCCTGAAAGCCCGCCACGGTGCCTAAGCCACCTCGTCTCTGCTCATGCGGCCGCATCGTCGCGCATGGCACCCTCTGCGCTTGCCAGGTCGAGCGGCAGCGCGAACGCAAGCGCCGATATGACCGCACCCGGCCGAACAGCCGCCAACGCGGCTATACAAGGGAATGGGAGAAGGCACGGGCCGAGTTCTTGCGCCTTCATTCCTGCTGCGCGACGTGTGGGGCCGATGCGACCCTTGTTGACCACATCAAGCCCCACAGGGGCGATCAGGCGCTGTTCTGGAACTGGAACAACTGGCAGGCGCTATGCACGTCCTGCCACAGCCGGACGAAGCAGAGTCTTGAAAGGAATGCAAAGATCAGGGATGGTTAGGTGTTCGCAAGTCTAAGGTAGACACGTCACTGATGGAAAACTCAGCCTTCGCTCTACGCGCCAAGCACATCTTTACTTGCATTGCCGCATCTCTCGCATCTTCGTTGTTAGGTTGTGTTGACAAAAAGGATTCC
>NZ_AEPN01000028.1:0-23020 GCF_000185925.1 Paracoccus sp. TRP
CTGCTCTTTCGCGCGCATTTCGGCATAGGCTTCCTGCTCTTTTTCGTAATAGGCGGGCGAGGGGAAATCCCACCAGCCGGTGGCGAAGGGGCCGGCGGCGTCGCGCGACACGATTACCTCGACCAGTGTCGGGCCGTCGGTGTTCAGCGCTTTTTCCAGCGTCGATTCCAGATCTTCGTCCTTCACCACTTTCCAGGCCTCCAGGCCAAAGGCCTTGGCGGTGGCGGTGAGATCGGCAGAATAAGGCTCGCCGTTACCGGCATGGTGGTTGAACTCGGACGCGATGTGACGACCCATGAACTTGCGCTGGCCGCCGCGGATCGACATGTAGCCCTGGTTGTTCAGCACCAGGAAGACCACGTTGATGCCGTTCATCACGGCGGTGCCCATTTCCGGCAAGGACATCATGAAGTCGCCGTCGCCGACGATGGCAACGACCTTCTTTTCCGGGCAGGCCAGCTTGGCGCCCATGGCCGCCGGCACCGCCCAGCCCATCGGCGAATAGGAGCCCGAGGTCAGATGCGTGCGCGGCTCATAGACGGGGAAGCTCTGCTTGACCGAGCCTTGGGTGTTACCCGAGCCGACCACGACGATCCCGTCGCGCGGCAGCACCTTGCGCAGCGCGACCAGCGGCCGCTGCGAGGTAAAAGGGGTCTCGCGGCTGTTCTCGCGCGGTTCGACCTGTGCGTGCCAGTCGGCCTTGGCCTTTTGCACCTCGGCGTGGAAATCGGCGTTGCGGTCGCGCAGCGCAGTGGCGTCGGCATCGCTGATCGCCTCCAGCAGCTGGCCAAGCGCGATCTTCGCGTCCGAGACGATGCCGACCTCGGTCGGATAGTTCTTGCCGATCTCGCGCGGGTCCAGGTCGATATGGATCAGCTTGCCGGGCGGGAAGCTGAAGGACACGCCCTTGGCATAGGACGAGGCCGACCAGTCGGTGAAGCGGCAGCCCACCGAGACCACCACATCGGCCGAGGCGGTGATCTGGTTGCCGCAGGTGGTGCCGGTCTGGCCGACGGCGCCGATGAACAACTCGTTGTCCTCGGCGATGGCACCCTTGCCGTTCCAGGTGATGGACACGGCTGCGCCCAGCTTTTCGGCCAGCGCGGTCAGTTCGGCCGACGCATCGGCGGTGATCGCCCCGCCGCCGGCGACGATCACCGGGCGGCGGGCCGACAGCAGGACCTTGGCGGCCGCCTCGATCGCCTTGGGATCGGGATAAGCGACTCCGACGGGCAGGCGCTTGTCCAGCGGGTGGATGGTGACCTCCTCGGCCTCGACCTGAACATCCATCGGGACTTCGACATGAACCGGGCCGGGGCGGCCGGTCAGCATCTCGCTGAAGGCGCGGTGCATGATCGAGGGCAGCGTCCTGACCGAATGGGCCTGCCAGGCGCGCTTGGTCACCTGTTCGGTGATGCGCGGGAAGGCGTTGTCCTGCTGACGCTCGATCTCCTGCATGGTGCCGTGGCCCTGCATGTAGGTCTGCGGCGAGCCGGAGACATAGAACACCGCCGTCGAATCGGTATAGGCGGTCGCCAGGCCGATGATCGTGTTCGCCGCCCCCGGCCCGACCGAGGTCGAGCAGGCCATCGGCTTGCCGCAGGCGCGATAATAGCCATCCGCCATATGGACGGCACTCTGCTCGTGCATGACCTGGATGAAGGGGATCTCGGAGCCTTCCTGCAGGAAGGCGTCGAACAGCGACCAGATGCCGTGGCCCGGCACGCCCGCGACATATTCGACGCCGTATTCCTTCAGCGCACGCGCTACGACTTGTCCACCGGTAAGCTTCATGAGATTCCCCGTCTGGTTGCTGCACCCTTGGCATGGCGGTGCAAATCTGCGTTCAACTGCCAGCATGCTGCGGCCTTGACGAATTTGTCGCAATTTCGCATTCATTCGTTTCATGACGCAGACTGACGCACGGCCTGCGCAAGGATCTGGAGATGACCCGGTCAGACCTCACCCACGACCCCACCGACCGCATGGCGAATTTCGCCGCAAACCTGCGCCTGCTTTGCGACCGGCAGGGCTCGATCTCGCAGATCTGCCGCAAGCTCGGCATCAATCGGCAGCAGTTCAACAAATACCTGTCGGGCCGCCACATGCCCTCGTCGGGCAACACACGCTTGATCGCGAATTTCTTCGGCCTCGGCCCCGACGTCCTGTTCAGCGAACATGAGCGTTTCCGCGCTCTGGTCGACGGCAACTTCTTCGACGTGCTGGACCATCTGCGCCGGGCGCCGCAGGTTGCGCGTTTTCTCGACACGGTGGCGGTCTCGACCAAGACCGACATGGGGGAATATGTCGGCTGCTATGACCGCTACCAGTATTCCTCGATCTACGCGCGCAAGATCCTGCGCTCGGCCTTCTGCATCTTCCAAAGCGGGGATTTCCTGAACCACTATTACGTCGAGCGTTTTCCCAGCTACGACGACCCGTCGCGCACCGAATACATCTTCAAGTATCACGGCTTTACCTTCCCGGTAGAGGATCGCGTCTTCACCATCGACTTCGAGACGGTGCAGCGCAACGAATTCACCTTTGGCATCTTCTCGACCGTGCAGCGCAGCGCCAAGCGCTTCATGTTCGGCATCGTCAGCGGCGTCGCGGCGACGATGTTTCGCCAGCCCTTCTCGACCCGCGCGGTGCTGCATTACCGCCGCCCCGGTTTGCTGAGCCGGGCAGAACTGCAGGCGACCACGACGCTGGACATGAACGACGCCTCGATCCCGCGCGAGGCGCGCGAGTATCTGGGCGAAAGCCCCGACATGATCAAGCCGGTCTGAACCGACGCACGCGATGCCTGGAACTGCGCCAGTCTGCGTCAGTTTTGCGGTGGTCGCGCAATGGTCTGGAAGGTCTTTCCGTGCTGTCCTTGCGCCATATCCAGCATCCCCGGGGACATCACCATGCACAACCAGATCCGCGACCTTGCCTTTGCCGACGAGTTCATCAAGGCGCAGCTTGTTGAAAATACTGAGGATTACCTGGTCGAGGACGCCGTTGTCGTCAACCTGTCGCCCGAACCGCTGGTGACCGGCACCGATCATCCCGCCATCGTCCCGGCGTGGAAATCGACCTGGCTCAGGGGCGGGACGATTCGCTCGGGCGAGCGGGCAGCGATCATCAAGGTGCTCAAGCCCACAAACCTCGGTGGCTGCATGTTCCGCGGCTGGGACTGGCTCGGCAACCGGATCAAGAGCTTTCCGCGCGACACGCCGCTGTTCATCTCGGCCCAGGACAGCATCGGTCTGGTCACGACCGACCCCCATGTCTTTACCAACGAACGCCGCACGGCCGAGGAACCGCAGGAGTTCGAGCTGAAGCTGAACCTGTGGTGGTCGCCGGGCGATACGGATTGCTTCATCCATAACGAGCATCCCTTTCTTGAGGTGCATACCCAGATCCACGGCCTCGGCCGGATGCAGAAATTCGCCGAACGCGACGAGAATACCCTCTACGAGGATGTGATCATGCCGACCGGCTATTCGCATGATCCGTTCTGCCGCGTGACCGGCCCGAACCAATGGACCTATCCATGGCACCGCTACTACGCCGACACCGATTCCGTCTGGCTGGCGGTCGAGCTGCACCCCAAGGGCTGACAGGCACCAAGGAGGCGCAATGATTCCCGGCGAATTTTGGACCCGCATCGAAAGCGACGAACTGGGCAGCCGCCGGCTGCCGGGCGAAGCGCTCTATGGCATCAACACGCTGCGCGCGGCCGAGAACTTCCCGGTCTCGGGCATGAGGATCGGGTCGCTGGCGCCGCTGATCCGCGCCATGGCCCTGACGAAAAAGGCTGCGGCAGCGGCGAATTACCGGCTGGGCAAGCTGTCGGCGCGCAAGGCCGAGGTGATCGGCCGGGTCTGCGACGAACTGATGGCCGGCCAGCATGCCGGTCATTTCGTCATCGACGTGTTCCAGGGCGGCGGCGGCACCTCCAGCCACATGAACCTGAACGAGGTGATCGCCAATCGCGGGCTGGAGCTGATGGGCCGCGCCTGCGGCCAGTATGAGCACCTGCACCCGATCCGCGACGTCAACCGCTCGCAATCCACCACCGACGTGCATGCGACGGCGCTACGCATCGCGCTGATGCAGGGCGCGCCGGGGCTGGAACGGGCGCTGCTGGCGCTGGCCGAAGCCTTTGCCGGAAAGGCGCAGGAATTCGGCGGCATCCTCAAGCTGGCGCGCACCCATCTGCAGGACGCGGCGCCGATGACCCTAGGCGAAGAGTTCCACGCCTTCTCGACCGCGCTGCGGCACGAGGCGGCACGGATCTGGCCGGCCTCGCAAGGCCTGGCGGGGCTGAACCTGGGCGGCACCATGGTCGGCACCGGCCTGGCCGCGCAGCCGGATTTCGCCGAGACGGTGATCGCCGAGTTGCAGCGCCTGACCGAACTGCCCTTGCGTCGCGACGACGATCTGGTCTGTGCAGCCTGGAACAGCGCGGGCCTGGTGCAGTTCTCATCGCTCTTGCGCGGCATCGCGGTGACGCTTTCCAAGATCGCCAACGACCTGCGCCTGCTGTCCAGCGGCCCGCGCGGCGGCATCGGCGAGATCGCCCTGCCCGCCGTCCAGCCCGGCTCGCCGCTGATCGCGGGCAAGGTCAATCCCGTGATCCCGGAAATGGTCAGCCAGGTTGCCTTTCATGTCGCCGGGGCCGATGTCGCCGTTGGTATGGCGGCCGAGGCCGGGCAGTTGCAACGCAACGCCTTCGAGCCGCTGATGGCGCATTGCCTGCTGACCAGCCTGGGCATGATCGAGAGCGCCGCCCGCATCTTTGCCGAACGCTGCGTGCAGGACATTCGGGCGGTGCCCGAGGCTTGCGCCGGCAATCTGTCGGCACCCGGCACCCTTGCCGCCGGGCTGGTGCCCCTGGTCGGGCACGAGGCCGCCGCCGATATCGCCGAGGCGGTCGCCAGAGGCGAGGATCTGGGCGCGCTCTTGCGCGGACAGGGCCTTGCCTCGGGCGATCCGGCCGACTGACCCCAACTCGCAAAGGAACCTGACATGATCCTCAAGGCCGATGTCTATGCCGTGCTGCTGCCGGCGATCGACGATCTGGTGCTGACCGATCCGCTGGCGCGTTTCCTGGATCAGGGCGGCCGCGCCCTTCTGATCGGTGAAACGCGGGCGGAATATGTCGCGCGCAGCATGTCGGACGCCCGCCGCTCGGATGAAAGCGCCGACAAGTTGCGCGCACTGACCGACCGGGTCACCGGCCTTGCCGGCCCGGCGTTGGTGGCGCTGGATCAGGAGCCCTCTGGCATCCGCCGGTTGCATGGGCTGGTGCCGCAACTGCCCGACAACGAGGCGCTGCACGCCATGGCCTCGGAGGAGATCGAGCGGGTCGCGTTCCGCATGGCCCAGGCGGCGCGCGGAATGGGCGTGACCATGTTCCTGTCGCCGGTCGTCGACGTGGTGACCGGGCGCAATCCCTGGCTGCAGGGCCGGACATTGGGCACCGATGCGGTCGAGGTGGCGCGGATCGGTTGCGCCTTTATCCGCGGCGTCGAGGCAGCGGGCGTCGTCGCCACCGCCAAGCACTTCCCCGGCCATCACGACATCGACGGCGATCCGGCGGTGGATGCGGCCACGGTCAGCGGCGGGGCCGACGCGCTGGCGCCCGGCATGGTTCCCTTTCGCGCGGCCATCGCCGCGGGTGCGCGCGCGGTGATGACCGGACCCGCGCTGGTGCCGGGGATGGACGCCACAGTGCCCTCGTCGCTTTCTGCCACCACCATCGCCGCGCTGTGGGGGCTGGGTTTCACCGGGCTGGTGGTCAGCGACGACCTCGACGCCATCGGCACCCTGCGCGGCCAGCGCGACGTCCCGACGGCGGCGGTCGAGGCCTTGCGCGCAGGGTCCGACCTGCTGCTTTTGTCGGCGGCGAACGATCTGGAACAGATCCGCGCCCGCATCTTGTCGGCCGTCGCCGAAGGCAGCCTGCCCGAGGAACGCCTGACGGAAGCCGCCGCCCGCGTCCGCGCGCTTGCCGACAGCATGGGGTGAGGGCTAGATGCGCTGCCGGGCAGGGCGATGCCAACCGCCACTGGGTTACAGGTTGATTCTGAGCCATTCGACGGTTTTTGGAGTCGGTTCCTTCTCCGCCAGGCCGGTCGAAGTGCCGGCACCGAAATCGTGGTCGGATTCCAGCACCACCAGATCCTCGGTTCCCTCGTGATATTGCAGCAACTGGTTGCCGGAGATGGGCTGCGGGTGACGATGGTTTTCTTCGAGCCCATGATGACGCGCAACGGTCCCGGGTAGGAGGCGATGGCCCCCGCCGCCGACATCAGCGGCAATTTGTGAAAGAAGCCACCCTTCAGCGTGGTCTGGCCGGCCCAGGAAAGATCGGCAGTGATCGCCTCATCCTTGCCTGCGGCCAGGCCGGCAAGGGCGCCGGTTTTGGTCATGTATCTCTTCTCGGGGGGCGCCGAGAAATGCCGCCGTCAGCTGCGCCGCATCATGTCCGACAGCTTCTCGCCAATCATGATGCAGACCGCGTTCGGGTTACCCGAGATCAGCGTTGGCATGATCGAGGCATCGGCGACCCGCAGCCCTTCGATGCCATGGACGCGCAATTGCGGATCGACGACCGCCATGTCATCCACTCCGGCCCGGCAGGTGCCCGCCGGGTGCAAAGCCGCATGGGCCGTGGTCTGGCAGAAGCGCCGGATCTGATTCCGGGTGATAGGTCCGGCCTCGGGCAATTGGCGGCGCTCAACATAGCGGCTGATCGCGGATTGCTCCATCACCTCCAGCGCGAACATGGCGCCGTCGGTGATGGTTTCCAGATCATGAGGATCGCTGAAATAATTCGGGATCACACGAGGAAAGGCGGCGGGATCCGCGCTGGTCAGCCGCACTTCGCCGCGCGAGCGCGGGCGGATCTGGCCAAGGTTGATCGTGCAGCCATTGCCGCCTGGCACGGCTTCGACCCCTTCCTCGACCCCCGCGCCGACGACCATGAAATATTGCACATCGGGATGCCTTTCCGCCCGGTCGGCCCACCAGAAGGCGCCGCCCTCGATCAGGTTGGAGGAAGCCGGGCCACCCTTGAACAGCAGGTAGTTCAGCCCCGCCAGCGCCTTCCAGTGCAGCTTCTTGTACTTGTCGTAGCTGTGCGGACCATTGAGCTGATAGATCAGCGAAATCTCGATATGGTCCTGAAGGTTCTGCCCGACGCCCGGCAGGTCGTGGACGACTTCGATTCCATGGCGGCGCAGTTCGTCCGCCGGACCGATGCCGGACAGCATCAGGAGCTTGGGCGTATTGATCCCGCCTGCCGACAGGATGACCTCGCGCCGGGCGCGGATCGTCCGGGTTCGACCCTTGGCGACATATTCGACACCCGTCGCGCGACCGTTCTCGACCAGCACGCGCAGCACCCGCGCCCCGGTGCGCACCGAGAGGTTCCTGCGTTTGCGCGCGGGCTTCAGATAGGCGACGGCCGCGCTGCTGCGGCGTCCGTTCCGCGCGGTGATCTGGTAAAGCCCGCAGCCGGCCTGATCGCCCGAGTTGAAATCCGGGTTCAGCGGCAGTCCCTTTTGCTGGCAAGCTTGCAGCCAGGCGCGGGTCAGCGGATGGATATGGTCGATGTCCGAGACGCCCAGGGGCCCGTCGATGCCGTGGGCCTCGTTGCAGAAGCGGTTGTTGTTCTCGGCCTTGCGGAAATAGGGCAGGATGTCCTGATAACCCCAGCCGGACGCCCCCAGGTTTTCCCATGTCGCGTAATCGTCTGGATTGCCCCGGACATAGATCATCGCATTGACCGAAGAGCCGCCGCCCAACACGCTGGCCTGCACCATCGTCGGCTGCTCCGTGCGATTCTGCCCATCCGTCGGCTCCCAGGGGAAGCGCTTGAGCAACGGACCCTGCGCGGTTTTGTAATAGGCGCCGGGGATGTGGATATAGGGGTTCCGGTCGCGCGGACCTTCCTCCAGCAGGACGACCTGGGTATCGGCGTCCTCGCTGAGACGCGCCGCCATGACGCAGCCAGTCGATCCTCCGCCGACGATGACGTAATCCGCCCAGTCCATCCCGTATCTCCTTCCGGCCTGTCGATGCAGTAAGCCGAGCGGCGGTGGGATTGGCAATTTCGCAAGCGTGATGCAGGTGACGCAACAGCGCGTGGCGATTGCGTCAGATTGCGCAAGAATTCATCGGACTGCGCAATTGCCGGGGCGACGGCTCGTGCGGAAACTCCGTATATCCCAGGAAAGGAAAACCCATGTCCGCCGAACGCCAGACAATCGTCCTCCATTCCCTGATCGCCAAGGATGCACCGATGGCGATGGACCTGAAGATCGCCGCCGATCTGGGCTATGACGGCATCGAGATCTCCGCCGCCAAGATGCGCGCCTTCCTTGCCGCCGGATGGACCGAGGCGGACCTGGCCGAGCGCCTGCGCGGTTACGACATTCCGGGCACCGGCTTCCTGATGGATATCGAACGGCATGGCGGGGCCGAAGAATCGCTGTGGCGGGATGCCGCCGAACTTTTCCATCTGGCGCAGATCGCGGGGGCGAAGGCCGTGCAGGCGATCACCGGTCCGGTCTCGGTCGCCACGGTCAGGGCGCATGCCGCTGGCCGGCCGGTGACCGGCTATTCCGGCGTCCTTGGCCTGTCCCGTGACGAGCAGATGCGGATCACCGCCCGCAACCTGGCCCGGCTGGCCGACATGGCTGCCGAGAAGGAGCTGATCCTTTACTTCGAGGCGCTTGGCTGGTGTCCGCTGAACACCGTCTCGGACCAGCTGGAGCTGATCGACCGGGCGGGACGGAGCAATGTGAAGATGGTGGTGGATTTCTGGCATTGCTATGTCTCGGGGGATACGCCCGAGCGGATCGCGCGGATCGACAGGAATGCGATCTATGGCGTGCATGTCTGCGATTCGCTGCGCCACGACGGCGGCATCCCGGACGAGGCGGTGCTGCGCGACGTGCCCACCGGCGGTGGCGTGCTGAACCTTCAGGAATGGGTGGATGCGGTGAAGGCGACGGGCTATGTGGGCTGGTGGAGCGGCGAGTTGTTCTGCCGCAAGCAGCATCAGGACGACAGTTTCAAGGTCGCGGCAGGGATGAAGGCGCTTCTGGAACGCCTTATTCTCTAGCTGAGGAGCGTCCGGGGCTCTGTCTGCCCGATTTGCTTTAACTGGCGCTGCGCTCTTGCTGCGGGGTCTGGGCGAGGAAAAGCAGGTCGAGGAATTTTGCGAACAGCGGAAACACGGCATGCCCGCTGTCAGGGCTGGCCTTGGGTGGCCAGCGGCGGGCCGTTGCCGGCGTCGGAGACGAGGGCGGGCTTGCGCCTTGTGAACAGCCGGTCGCGCGAATGGGTCAGGTGATCGCGCATCAGGTCGCGCGCGCGGGCACCGTCCTGCAGCCGGATCGCCTCGAAGATCCCCGCATGCTCGTCGAAGACCCGCGCCAGCCCGCTGGCCTCGCGCTTGACCGAGGCGCCGTGGAAGCGCATTCCGACGGCGATATGGTCCTTCAGCGCCTCCATCGCGATCGAGAAATAGCTGTTCTCGGACGCGATCGCGATGGCCAGGTGGAACTGGAAATCGGCATCCTCGCGGTGGCTCTGGCGGTTGGTGGCGTCGCGCATCAGCTCCAGCGCGGCGGCGATCCGTTCCAGCGCGGCGTCGTCGCGCCGCTCGGCCGCGCAGGCGGCGGCGGCGGGTTCCAGCGTCAGGCGGAACTCATAGCAGCTGAGCAGGTCCGAGACGTTTTCCAGCGGCCCGAAGCCGAGCGGCTGCTTCAACCCGATGGTGCGCACGAAACTGCCCGCGCCCTGGCGCGAATAGATCAGGCCGCGCTCGCGCAGCTTTTTCAGCGCATCGCGGATCACGGGGCGCGAGACCTCGAATTCGGCGGCCAGGTCATGTTCGGTCGGCAGTCTTTCGTCGGGGCGATAAGAGCCCGACTTGATCGCCCGTTCCATCCGTTCGAAGACGATCTCGCTGAGGGATTTCCGCGCCCGCTTTTCCGGCTCCGCCATCAGTTCTGCCCCCGAAACATCTCCAGCAAGGTGGCGAGGGTATCGGCCGCGCCGAAGCCCCCAGATTTGGCGATGATGCTGATTTCGCCCCCATATGCCACAGCTAACCCAGGCAGGCATTCGCCCGCAAGCCGCAGCGAGGTGATGCCCATATGCGCCAGCACCGCCTCGGCAGTCGCGCCGCCGGACAAGAGCAGCGCCTGCCGACCGGCGGTAAGCCGGGGATGGACGCTGCGGGCCAGGGCTTCGGCGACCTGCGATTCGGTTCGCGTGGCCTGCCCCGCCACTGCCTGCACCAGCAGATGCGGCGCGGTGGCGTCTGGTACCGCTTCGCCCGCGGGGGCGGGCAGGACCGCCGCCAGTCCCGAGGCCTGCACCTGTCGTGCCTGTTCCACCGTGATCGGATCGCGAGAGCCGATGACCAGCAGGCTGCGCGCGGCGCGCGGCAGGACCGGTGTGGCTGCGGGCTGCCCGGTCATGCGGATCGCCAGCGCCTCGGCCAGCCCGCGCGCGCCGACCAGCAGGTCGCCCGGTTGCGTCCTGTCCAGCGCGGCGGCCAACTCAGTGGCGCTGGTCACGTCGGGGATGACGGCGCGGCCGGCCAGCGGGCCAAGGGCTTCGGCGATGGAAAGGGGCCGGGCGACGCCGTAGCCCCCGACATGGCCGGCCTGCGTGATCCGCCCGAAATCGGGAATGGCGGGGGCGACCAGCATCCGCGCCGGGTCCAGCACCGCGAGTTCGGCGGCGACATGCCCCTTCAGCCGCGAATCGATCTTCTTCAGGACTGGCACGCCTGCGGGCAGCGCCGCCACGACCTGCGCCATCGCCTTGCGCGCCGCGTCCTTGGTGCCATCGCGCGAGCGGGTGCTGACCGCCATCACCTGCGCGCCGCTTGCCGCGACCGAGGCCACCGCCTCGGGCGACAGCGCGACCTGGACCGCCAGCCCGCGCCCGGCGAAGGGCGCGGCGCTGTCCAGCGCGCCGGTCAGGTCGTCGGCGATGATGCACAGCTTCATCGGCGCGCGCCCTAGAAAGCGGCGCGATAGATGGCCAGAACCTCCTTGGGCGTCATGTCGCGGGGGTTGTTGTCCATCAGGCGGCGGATGGCATGGGCGTCACTGGCGAAGCGGGGCAGCTGGTCCTCGGTCGCGCCATGCGCGGACAGCCGCATCTCGACCCCCAGATCCGCGCAGAAGGCATGGGCGCGGGTCAGAAGATCGCCTTCGCCAAGTCCCAGGGCGGCCACGATCTCGGCGGTCTTGGCCTGGGCCACGGGTTCGTTGAAGGCCAGCACATGCGGGAAGATGATCGCATTAGCCAGCCCGTGCGGCAGGTGAAGAAGCGTGCCAAGCGGATAGGCCAGCGCATGCCCCGCCGCGGTGTTGACCGGGCCAAGGCAGATGCCGCCATAGAAGGATGCCAGCATCATCCCCTCGCGCGCCTCGGTATCCGCGCCGTCGCGCACGGCGCGGGCGAGGTAGCGGCCCACGAGGTCGATCCCCATGCGGGCGAAGCCGTCGATCACCGGATGGGCATTGCGGTTGGTGAAGGCCTCGACGCAATGGGCCATCGCGTCGATCCCGGTCGCGGCGGTCACCGCAGGCGGGACCGAGAAGGTCAGCTCGGGGTCCAGCACCGCCAGGTCGGCGATCAGATGCGGGCTTTCCACCGCGATCTTGTTGCCCTTGCCGGGATCGGTGATCAGCGCGCGGATGCCCGCCTCGGACCCGGTGCCCGCCGTGGTTGCGATCTGCACGAGACCGGACCTGCGCCCCGCCACTCGGTTCGGCCCGGCGACGTCTTCCAGCGATTGTTCGCTGTCCCACATCGCCGCGACCAGCTTGGCCACGTCCATGACCGAGCCGCCGCCCAGCCCGATCACCAGGTCGGGCCGGGCCTCGCGCGCTGCAGCGATGGTGGCGTCAAGCGTGGCGATGTCGGGCTCGCCCGGAATGGCGTCGAAGACCGAGACCTGGCCCTCAAGCCCCAGCCTGTCCGCGAAACCGGCGGTATGCGGGCTGGCGATGATCAGGACATTCCGGGCATCATGCGCCCATGCGCCGACGCGGGCCGAGGCGCCCGCCCCGATCTCCAGCCGTTTCGGCTGATGCAGGGTGATGGTGCGGCTCATGCTCATGCCTTGCCCTCCAGTTCGTCCATGACGGCCCAGACCTTCGCGGCCTCGCCTTCGGACAGGGGCGAGAAGGGCGGATGCACGTTCATCCAGCCCATGTCGCCGCGACGCTTGGCCAGCATGGTCTTGACGGTGGGAAGCTGGGTGTAGCTGTTGGTCAGCTTGCGCCAGGCCACGATCACCTCCTGCGCGGCCTTCACCTCAGCGGCCTTCGCCGGGTCGTTCCAATGGTCCCAGACCAGCCGCAGTTCCCGCGCGACGAGGTTGGAACTGGCGGTGATGCAGCCCGCGCCGCCGCCCTGCAGGACCGGCAACAGCAGCGGATCGGCCCCGGCCAGCACGGCGAAACCGGGGAAGCGGGCGGCCATCGCGTGCATGTTCTCGATCTTGCCGTCGCTGTCCTTGATGCCGGCCACGGTGTCGGGGAAGGCCTGAACCAGCATCGCGATCAATTCGTGGCTGATCGGCACGCCGGTCAGCATCGGGATGTGGTAGAGGATCACCTTCAGCCGGTCGTCCGCGACCTTTTCGATGATCGAGGCATAGAAGCGGAACAGGCTCTCATCGCTGAAGGCGGTGTAATAGAAGGGCGGCAGCAGCACGACGCCCTTGACGCCTGCCTGCACCGCGTGGCGGGTCAGCTCGACCGCATCCGTCACCGCGCAGGACGAGGTGCCGGGCAGCAGCTGGTCGGGCCGGGTGCCGCCCGTGATCGCGGCTTCCAGCAGGTCCATGCGCTCGCGCACGGAGAAGCTGTTCGCCTCGCCGGTCGAGCCCAGCATGGCGATGCCGTGGCAGCCTTCCTTGATCAGCGCCCTGGCATGGGCGCCAAACAGGGGCAGGTCGGGGGTGCCGTCGGCTTTCAGGGGCGTGGCGGCGGCGCAATAGACGCCCTCGATGGCGAAGCTCATCTTGATCCTCCGGAAACCAGTTTGCGGGCATAGGCGATGGCGGAATTCATGTTGCCATGATCGGCGAGGCCCTTGCCCGCGATGTCGAAGGCGGTGCCGTGATCGACCGAGGTGCGGTCGATGGGCAACTCGACCGAGACGTTCACCGCCGTGTCGAAAGCCACCAGCTTGATCGGGATATGGCCCTGGTCGTGATATTGCGCGACCACCAGGTCGAACGCGCCGGAATAGGCGCGGTGGAACACGGTATCTGCCGAAATCGGGCCGTGGGCGTCGATCCCCTCGGCGCGGGCGGCGGCGATGGCGGGGGCGATCTGGTCGCCGTCCTCGGTCCCGAACAGCCCGTTCTCGCCGCAATGGGGGTTGATCCCGGCGACCGCGATGCGTGGCGCACCGACGCCGATGCGCTTCAGATGGGCGTTGCCCGCGCGGATCGTCGCCAGCACCCGCTCGGTCGTGGCGCGGGCGATGGCTTCCTTCAGCGAAACATGGGTCGAGACATGGATGACCTTCAGCCGGTCCGATGCCAGCAGCATATAGGCGGCCTTCGCCCCGGTGAGGCTACGCAACATGCCGGTATGGCCGTCATAGTGATGGCCGGCGGCATTCAGCGCCTCCTTGTTGATGGGCGCGGTGACGATGCAGCCGATCCGGCCGGCCTGCGCGTCCCGGACGGCACGTTGGATGAAGCGGAAGGCGGCGTCGCCCGCGACCGGGGAAAGTTGCCCCCAGGGCAGGGGGGCGCCGTCATAGTCGATGTTCACCACCCGCTCGGCCAGGTCCAGCTCGATGTCTGCGACCGCCTTCGCGGCCTCCAGCGTGGCGCGGTTGCCGTAGATCAGCGTTCTTGCCCGGTCCTCGGGCGACATGTCGGCCAGCGCCCTGACGCTGATCTCGGGGCCGACGCCGGCGGGGTCGCCCATGGTGATGCCGATGATGTCGCTCATGCCAGAGCCTCCGAAAGGCGGCTTTCCCAGCCGGGTTGCAGTTGCAGGTATTTGATGGCGCGGCGGTGGTAGGTATAGGCGAGGTGCAGGGTGCCGTCCGGGCCTTCCAGCAGCCAGGGATAGGACATCTCCTTGTTGCGCCCGTCGGTGGAATCATTCGAGGTGCAGGTCCCCGGCCCATCCTCGACCAGGTAACGCCGCGGGAAGGTCTGCCCGCCGTCGCTGGAAACGCAGATCGCCACCGGCGCGCGCGGCACGCCCCAGACGGGCACGCAGCCGCCCGTGGGATCGGCGTCGGGACGGTCGTGATCCTCGCCCAACTCATCGTAAAGCGAGGTGCGGCGGTCGGGCGACATCGCCGCGTTGACCGGGTTGCAGATCATCGCGATCCGCCCGTCGCGCAGGGTGACGGCGGCGATCGAGGAATTGTTGTTCGGCACATCCGTCGCCACCGGCGCGGCCCAGCTGTGCCCGCCATTCGCGCTGTCCGAGCGGTGGACGAAATCGGACTGGCGGCGGCGATAGAAGGCGGCCATGCGCCCTTCGCCCAGATCGACCGGGCTCATATGAACCGAGCCGACGGAATCCGGCACATCCTCCAGCCGCCAGCTTTGTCCGCCATCGGTCGAGACGCCCATCGCGGCAGTATCGTGGCTGCCGTTCCATTTCTGGCCGGGGCGCTGGACGCAGCGGAAGATCGGCAGCAGCCACGCGCCGTCACCGCGAAGCCGGACCGGGGCGCGCACGAAACAGCCGCGCGGCAGGTCCAGGAAGCGCCCCTCCTCGGCGGTGATCGCCACCCCGTTACGATGCAGCGCCGCCATGCGGATGCGGCACTGGTCCTGATTGCCCGAGGGTTGCGAGGTGTGGAACAGCCACAGCCCGCCATTGGGTGCAGCGAAGATCACCGGGTTCTGTTCCGAGTGATCGGGATCGTGGCTGAGCCTTTGCGCGGGTCCCCACGCATCCGCGCCGGGCAGCAGCACCGAGGCATGGATCGAGATGTCCGACTTGCCCTCCAGCGTGCCGCCGAACCAGGCGCAGATCAGCGCGCCGTCATCGGCCAGCGACAGGAAGGCGGCATGATTCTGCACCATGGGCGAGGGCAGGAATGCCTGCTGCATCCCCTCCGCTGCGCTGGTCAGGCGCCCGTCCATGCGCCGCGCGATATCCTCTGGTCGCATATGCTTCTCCTGCGTCGAATTGACGGGAAGACAGCGCATAACGAAAGCAGTTGTCAAGTTGAAAGATAAGAAACTGAGCGGATAGATTGTTCGTAATGTAAATTAATATAGTAAAAACAAATATATAAATGCAAGCATCCTGAGGCCATGATCTTATGGAGATTTTTTATTGACAAAATTGATGGCCTGTCCGATGGTTCGGCAACCGTGCTGGAGGAGTGTCGGCGCGGGTTTTCGGAGGGGGCATGGCTTGGACGGTTGCACGAGGCGGGACAGCGATGCTGGCGGTCGGGCTGGCGGCGATGGGTGCCGCGCTTTCTGCCGTCGATGCCGCCATCGTGCGGCAGCTGGACGGCGGCGTTCATCCGATGATGATTGCCTTCACCCGCGCCCTGTTCGGCGCGCTGGTGGTTCTGCCGATGGCGGTGATGCGGCCCTCGGTGCTGGAATCGGCCTATCCGCTGCGCCAGCATCTGATCCGTGCGGCGCTGAAGCTGGTCGCACTGGTCGCATTCTTTGCCGCCTTCGCGCAGGGACCGCTGACGGATGTGACGGCCATCGCCTTCACCTCGCCGATCTTCGTGGTCCTTGGCGCATCGCTGATGCTGGGCGAAAGGCTAGGCGGGTTGAAGATCCTGGCCGTCGCCACCGGCTTTTGCGGGGCGTTCCTGGTGGCCGGACCGGCCGGTGCCGGCCTGACGCCGGCGATCGGCTTCGCGCTGATCGGGGCCGTGGTGCAGGCGGTGATCCAGCTGATGCTGAAAAGCATGTCCTCGGGCGACCGGACGGCGACGCTGGTGATCTGGAACCTGCTGCTGACCGTCCCGCTGGCCTTCCTGCTGGCGCTGCCGTTCCTGACCATGCCGAGCGCCGGACAGCTGGGCCTGCTGGCATTACAAGGCGTTCTGGGCGCGGGCTGCATGGCGCTGATGACCCATGCCTTCAGCCTGGCCGATGCGTCCATCGTCGCGCCGGTCGATTTCCTGCGGCTGCCGCTGGTCGCCGTGCTGGGCTATCTGCTGTTTTCGGAAGTGGCGAAGCCCTCGGTCTGGATCGGCGGCGTGCTGATCTGCCTTGCGGCCCTGATCGCGTCCCGCGCCTCGCGTCGCGCAACAGCCGTCGAATGAATTGATCCGATATCCACGGGAGGAACGAATGATCAGAAGATCCTTGATATGGGGGACGCTTGCCGCCGCGACGATGCTGACCCCCGCTTTCGCGCAGGACAGCACCGTCCGCATCGTGCTGAACGAAGAGGTGGACCTGCTGGAACCCTGCATGTCCACGCGCTCGAATATCGGGCGGGTGACGCTTCAGAACATCAACGAGACGCTGGCCTTCCTGGACCTGCGCGAGGGCGGCGGGTTGCAGCCGAAGCTGGCCGAAAGCTGGGAACAGCTGGAGGATGGCTCGTGGCGCTTCCACTTGCGGCAGGGCGTGACCTTCTCCGATGGGACGGGTTTCGACGCGCGCGACGTGAAGCATTCCTTCGACCGGGCGATGGACCCCTCGATCACCTGCGAGGTGCCGCGCTATTTCGGCGGCATGACCATCGAGGCCGAGGTGGTGGACGACCATACCATCGACTTCAAGGCCGATCCCCAGCAGCCGATCCTGCCCCTGCTGCTGACCCTGATCTCGATCGTGCCCGAGGAAACCCCGATCGAATTCGTGCGCGAGCCCATCGGCACCGGCCCCTATACCCTGACCGAATGGACGCCGGGCCAGCGCATCGTGCTGAGCCTGCGCGATGATTACTGGGGCGAGACGCCTGCGGTGACCGGGGCAACCTATCTGTTCCGGGCCGACCCTGCGGTGCGCGCGGCGATGGTGGCGACGGGCGAGGCCGATATCTCGCCCTCGATCGCAGCGCTGGATGCGACCAATCCGGCGACCGATTTCTCCTATCTGGACAGCGAGACGGTCTATGGCCGGCTGGATCACTCGGTCGCGCCCTTCGACGACCTGCGCGTGCGCAAGGCGATGAACCTGGCCATCGACCGCGAGGCCTTCATCGGCACGCTGGTCCCCGAAGGCGCGCTGCTGGCCACGGCCGTCTATCCGCCCCCCACGCTTGGCTGGAATGAAAACGTCGAGGTCTGGCCCTATGACCCCGAAGAGGCCGCGCGCCTGCTGGAAGAAGCCAAGGCCGACGGCGTCGCCACCGATACGCCGATCACGCTGATCGGGCGCACGGCGAATTTCCCCAACAACGTGGAGATCCTGGAAGCGGTCCAGCAGATGCTGCAAGAGGCGGGCTTCACCGTCGAGCTGCAATTCTACGAAGTGGCCGAGTTCGAGAAGCTTTACTCCAAGCCTTACCCGGAAGGCCGCGGGCCGATGGTGGTCGTCGCCATGCATGACAATTCGCGTGGCGATCCGTCCTTCTCGATGTATTTCAAATATGCCTCGGACGGGCGGCAGTCGGGGATCAGCGATCCCAAGGTCGACGACCTGATCAACCGCGCCCAGGCCGCGACCGGGGATGAGCGCGAGGCGCTGTGGAAGGAGCTTCACGCCTATCTGCACGACGAGGTGGTGGCCGACCTGCTGCTGTTCCACATGGTCGGCTTCAGCCGCGTGAACGAGCGCCTGGACTGGAAGCCGACGATGGCGACGAATTCGCAGCTTCCGCTGGCGGATATCGCCTTCAAGTGACCTGACAGCCGGGCGGGGGCCATCCCCGCCCAAACCGACCGGAGCCTTCGGCCATGATGAGTTTCATACGCAAACGCGCATTCGCCAGCCTGATCTCGCTGATCCTGCTGGTCGTCGCCGTTTTCTTCCTGTCGCGGCTGACGGGCGATCCGGCGGCGCTTTACCTGCCCTCGGAAGCCTCCGAGGAGATGCGCCAGCAGTTTCGCGAGATATACGGGCTGAACGATCCGATCCTGGTGCAGTTCGGCCGCTATGTCTGGGACCTGCTGCATCTGGATTTCGGCGATTCCGTGCGCCGCGCGCGCCCGGCCTTCGAGGTGGTCAGCGAAGCCTTCCTGTGGACGCTGCAGCTGGCCGTCATCACCATGACGCTGGTGACGGTGGCGGCCATCGTCGTCGGCTCTATGGCGGCGTTCCGGGTGGGCGGGTTCTTCGACCGCATCGCCTCGCTGACCTCGCTGATCGGGGCGTCGGCGCCGGATTTCTGGGTGGCGATCGTGGCCATCGTGGTCTTTTCCGTGGGCCTGGGCTGGCTGCCGACCTCGGGGACGGGCAGCGTCTGGCACTGGATCCTGCCCATCGGCGTGCTGTTCATCCGCCCCTTCGGGCTGATCGTGCAGGTCGTGCGCGGCTCGATGATCAACGCGCTGTCCTCGGCCTATGTAAAGACCGCGCGGGCCAAGGGCGTGAAGACGCGCCCGATCATCTTCGTCCACGCGCTGCGCAACGCCATGCTGCCGGTCATCACCGTGATCGGCGATCAGGCGGCGGCGCTTCTGAACGGCGCGGTGGTGATCGAGACGATCTTCGGCTTTCCCGGTGTCGGCAAGCTGATGATCGATTCCATTCTGCAACGCGATTTCAACGTCGTGCTGGCCGCGATCATGATCACCGCCATCGCCATCTTCCTCATGAACCTGCTGATCGACCTGGCCTATGCGCTGCTCGATCCGCGCATCCGGTATTGAGCCATGACCAGCATCGACATCATTCCCGACGAGCCGAAGCCGCTGGTCCGCTTCGCCCGGATGCTCTGGGCCGACAAGTTCGCGCTGGCGGCGGTGCTGTTTCTGCTGCTGGTGCTGGTTCTTGCGCTGATCGGGCCGACATGGCTGGACGAGGTGGCGCAGAAGCAGAACCTGCGCGGGCGCAACGCGCCGCCGTTCGAGTGGGAACGCGGCTGGCTGTGGATCCTCGGCGCGGATGCGCTTGGCCGCCCGCTGCTGGCGCGGATCATCGTCGCCACCCAGAACACAATGATGGTGGCCGGGGGCGCGGTGTTCTTCTCGGCCCTGATCGGGACGGTGCTGGGGCTGATCGCGGGCTATGCCGGCCCGCGCACCGGGCAGGCGATCATGCGGCTGGCCGATGTGATCATGTCGTTTCCGTCGCTGCTTCTGGCGGTGGTGGGGCTGTATATCCTGGGACCGTCGATCCTGAACCTGGTGATCGTGCTGGCGATCACCCGCATCCCGGTCTATCTGCGCACCACCCGCGCCGAGGTGCTGGAGGTACGCGAGCGCATGTTCGTGCAGGCCGCCAGGGTGATGGGCGCCTCGCCCCGGCGGATCGTCTTCCGCCATATCCTGCCGGTGGTGCTGCCGACGCTGATGACCATCGCCACGCTGGACTTCGCCTTCGTGATGCTGGCCGAAAGCTCTCTGTCCTTCCTGGGCATCGGCATCCAGCCGCCGGAAATCACCTGGGGGCTGATGATCAGCCAGGGGCGGCAATACCTGACGACTGCGTGGTGGCTGTCCTTCTGGCCGGGCCTTGCGATCATCCTGACCACGCTGTCCCTGAACCTGCTGTCGGGCTGGATGCGCATCGCGCTGGATCCGACCCAACGCTGGCGGCTTGAAATGAGGGGGCGCAGGAATGGCTGAGCCGATGTTGCAGGTCAGGAACCTGTCGGTCGAATTCCACACGGCGGCCGGCACCGTCCGGGCGGTCAGGAATGTCAGCTTCGATCTGGACCGGGGCGAGACCCTGGCGATCCTGGGCGAAAGCGGCTCGGGCAAGTCGGTGTCCTCCTCGGCGATCATGGACCTGATCGACATGCCGCCGGGCATGATCACCAGCGGCCAGATCATCTTCGAGGGTCGCGATCTGCTGAAGCTGAGCGCCTCGGAACGCCGCAAGGTGAATGGCCACAAGATCGCGATGATATTCCAGGACCCGCTGAGCCATCTGAACCCGGTCTATACCATCGGCTGGCAGATCGTCGAGACGATGACCGTCCATGGCATGGCCCGCCCGCAGGCGCGGGCCGAGGCCTTGCGGCTGTTGGGCCGCGTCGGCATCCCGGACCCCGAGGGCTCGATGGAGAAATATCCGCATCAGTTCTCGGGCGGGCAGCGCCAGCGGCTGATGATCGCGATGGCCTTGGCGCTGAAGCCCGACCTGTTGATCGCCGACGAGCCCACCACCGCGCTGGACGTGACCGTTCAGGCTGAGGTCCTGGCCCTGCTGGAGGAATTGCAGCAGGAAACCGGCATGGGCGTTCTGATCATCACCCACGACCTTGGCGTCGTGGCCGAGATCGCCGACCGCGTTGTGGTGATGAATGCGGGCGAGGTGGTCGAGACCGGCGACACCCGGCAGGTTTATCGGAACCCCGCCCATCCCTATACCCGCAAGCTGATCGGCGCGGCGCCCGGCAAGGGCGCGATGCACGAGCCCCTGCCGCCCGCCGAGCCGGTGCTGTCCGTGCGCAATGCGCGCAAGGTCTATGGCGATTTCGCCGCCGTCGAGGATGTCTCCTTCGACCTGATGGCGGGCGAGACCCTCGCCATCGTCGGCGAAAGCGGCTCGGGTAAATCGACCGTGGCCAAGATGCTCTTGCGGCTGGAGGAACCGACCGGCGGCGAGGCCCACTGGAAGGGACAGGACCTGTTCGCCATGTCGGAACGCCAGCTGTTCGCGCTGCGCCGCGACTTGCAGATGGTGTTCCAGGATCCGACGCAAAGCCTGAACCCGCGCATGACCGTCTGGCAGCTGATCACCGAGGGCTGGGTCATTCATCCCGGCATCCTGCCCCGGTCGAAATGGAAGGCCCGCGTGGCCGAATTGCTGCATCAGGTCGGGCTGAAGCCCGAGATGGCCGGGCGATACCCGCATCAGTTCTCGGGCGGGCAACGCCAGCGCATCGCCATCGCCCGCGCGTTGGCGCTGGAGCCGGAGCTGATCATCTGCGACGAGGCGGTCTCGGCGCTGGACGTATCGGTCCAGGCGCAGGTGATCGAGCTTCTGGACGGGCTGCGCAACTCCCTGGGCATCGCCTTCATCTTCATTGCCCACGACCTGCCGGTGGTGCGCGACTTCGCCGATCACGTCATGGTCATGCAGAAGGGCAGGGTGGTCGAGGCAGGCACCGTGCGCCAGATCTTCGACAACCCGCGCCAACCCTATACGCAGGCGCTGCTGGCGGCGGGACTGGACCCCGACCCGGACGTGCAGGCCGAACGCCGGGCCGCGCGCCTGGCGATGGCGGCAGGCTGAAAGGTCGCGCGGAACGGCTTACTCGGGCCGTTTGACCTGATCGGCATCGTCCCGATGCCCAGTGCGGATATGCTACGCGGCAAGTTTTGGCACCTGCTGTTCGACCAATCGCAAGTATCGTTGGTTGCATGCCCCCGCAACCAAATTTGCCAAAGAATACAGCAGTTTAAGAGCCTCCCTCGCGGGAGGTTTTTTGCGTTTCTACGCCGTGTCAACACTGTGTCAACAGAACCCCGACGCCCCGTGTCAACGAATGGCGCCGAGTCGCGGCGCACTCTCCGCTTGATCGGGGCGACCTCGGGAACGTGACGGCGCTTGCACGCGCGGTGTCGCTGCGCTTGGATAGGAGCAATTCCCGAAAGGCCCGAATTGCCCATGCCGATCTACGAGTTTGCCAGCGAAGAAATCCGTCCCCTCAGCAAGACTACGTTCGGTCTGATGCAGTTGCAGGAGCGGCGCGATCTGCAGCGGCTGCTGCGGGCGAACATCGCCGTGGTCGCACCCGACACGCTGGTGATCGCGGAGGAGTTCGGGGACTGGGACGAGTCGCGCCGGCGCATCGATCTCCTCGGCATCGACCGCGATGCCAACCTCGTGGTGATCGAACTGAAGCGGACCGAGGACGGCGGCCACATGGAATTGCAGGCCCTTCGCTACGCCGCGATGGTCTCGACCATGACCTTCGACCAGGCCGCCGATGTGTTCGCTCGCTATCTCACGCAGATCGGCAAGGCCGACACGGATGCGCGGGCCGAGCTGCTCGACTTCCTCGGGTGGGACGAGCCCGACGAGGATGCCTTCGCGCAGGACGTCCGCATCGTCCTGGCCTCGGCCGAGTTCAGCCGCGAGCTTACGACATCGGTTCTCTGGTTGATCGAGCGTGGCATCGACATCCGATGCGTGCGTCTCCAGCCCTACGGCCTTGATGGTCGTGTCCTCGTTGATGTCCAGCAGATCATCCCGCTTCCGGAGGTCGCGGAATACCAGGTCCGCGTCACCGAGAAGAAGCGCAAGGAGCGCGAGGCGCGCACGGACACGCGAGACTGGACCAGCTACGACGTCACCCTCGGCGGGCGCCAACTGACGGGCCTGCGGAAGCGACACGCGATCTATCAGGTGTTCCGCCACCTCGTGGAGAGCGGGATCGCACCGGAGGAGGTCGCCAAGCATTGTGGCCCGCGGGCCAATCGGGCCCTCGTGTCCGTGGAGGGCGAGGTGGTGGCTGAGGACTTCCATCGCTTGGCGAAGGAGGCCCGAGCAAGGGAGGGACGGAATTTCGATCCAGGCCGCTACTTCTGCGGTGATGACGAACTCCTACACTTCGAAGGACGCACCTACGCCTTTCTGAACCAGTGGGGTGGCAGGGCGTTTGACGAGGCCATGGTCAATTTGCGTGACGCGTTTCCTGACAAAGAGATCGCGTTCGCACCCTCGGAATAGCGGTCGGTCCCGACTTGCAATCGTAGCCGACAAGAGCGTGATGGTGTTGATTGCCACTGAGAATTGACCCGGCGGGGTCAGTTTTGAACGCTCATTGACACTGAAACGCAGCGCAGCCAGTGTAGGTATTTGTTATCGCTTGCTTTTATATCGTGCCGTGTCGAAGGTGGCTTCCGCCTGGATTCCCCGGTGAAACTGCCTGTCGCTAGGTCGTGTTGACAAAAGGGATTCCTC